>DATFRX010000423.1:0-22658 GCA_035262905.1 Nocardioidaceae bacterium | reverse complement strand
TCCTTGATCAAGCTCGCCGAGTCCGACGGCATCGAGGTCAACGACGTCCTCGTCGCCGACGCCTCGCAGCGGACCACATCGCTCAACGCGTACGTCTCGGGCTTCGGGGCCAGCAAGCGGATCGTCGTCTACGACACCCTGCTGCAGGACGCCACCCCTGCCGAGGTACGGCTGGTCGTCGCCCACGAGCTCGGCCACGCCAAGAACAACGACGTACTGCACGGCACGATCGTCGGTGCGCTGGGCGCGATCGCCGGGGTCACGCTGCTGGCCCTGCTCGTCACGTCCAGGCGGCTGGCGAGGAGGGCCGGCTATCCCGAGGGATCGCCGCGCGACGCCCAGGTCGTGCCCGCGATCCTGGCGCTGGTGGCCTGCGGCACCTTACTGATCCTCCCGGTGCAGAACCTGATCAGCCGCGCGATCGAGGCCCGGGCGGACGTGCACTCGCTGGATCTGACCAAGGATCCCAAGACGTTCGAGGCGACCCAGCGCAAGCTGGCGACGACCAACCTGTCGGACCCGTGGCCGCCGCGGCTGCTCTACGCCTGGTACGCCACCCATCCCACGCTGGCGCAGCGGATCGCGATCGCGCAGGGCTGGCAGGAGCGCGAGTCGGACCGCTGACCGGCGGACGCCGAGCCCTCAGCTGTAGAGGGCCTCGACCTCGTCGGCGAAGTCGCGCATCACGACACTGCGCCGCAGCTTCAGCGACGGAGTGAGATGGCCGGACTCCTCGGTCCAGTCCACCGGCAGGATGCGGAACTTCCGGATCGACTCGGCCTGCGACACCGTGGCGTTGGCGTCGTCCACCGCCTTCTGGATCGCGGCCTGGACGTCGGGATTGCGATCCAGGTTGTCGGTCGACGGGAGATCGCGCTGCTCGGCCCAGACCTCGAGGGCTTCGGCGTCGAGCGTGATCAGCGCCCCGATGAACGGCTTGCCGTCGCCGACCACCATGCACTGGCTCACCAGCGGATGGGCCCGGATCGGGTCCTCCAGCGCGGCCGGTGCGACGTTCTTGCCGCCGGCCGTCACGAGGATCTCCTTCATCCGGCCGGTGATCCGGACGAAGCCCTCATCGTCGATCTCGCCGATGTCGCCGGTGTGGAACCAGCCGTCCGAGTCGAGTGCGGCTGCGGTCGCCGTCTCGTTGCCCCAGTAGCCGGGGAAGATCTGACCGCCACGGAACAGCAGCTCACCGCTGTCGCCGAGCTTGACCTCGGTCCCGGGCAGCGGCCGGCCGACGGTTCCGATCCGCTGCGCGTCGGGCAGGTTCACCGTCAGCGCGGCCGTCGTCTCGGTCAGCCCGTAGCCCTCGAGCACCGGGACGCCGATGCCGCGGAAGAAGTGCGCGAGCCGGTCGCCGAGCGGAGCGCCGCCGGAGATCGCGTACGTCGTGTTGCCGCCCAACGCGGCTCGGAGCCGGGAGTACACGAGCCGGTCGAAGACCGCATGCCGCGCTCGCCGGAGCAGGTTGGGCCCGGAGCCGTCCAGCGCCTGGCTGTAGCGGATCGCGCTCTCGGCCGCGGCGTCGAAGATCCGGCCCTTGCCCTCGGCGTGGGCACGCTGACTCGCGGTGTTGAACACCTTCTCGAAGACCCGCGGTACGGCGAGGATGAAGGTCGGCCGGAACTCCGCCAGATTGCTGGTCAGCTCCTTGATGTTCGACGAGTGACCGAGCCGGGCGCCCGCCTTGATGCAGCCGACCTGGATGATCCGGGCGAAGATGTGCGCCAGCGGCAGGAAGAGCAGCGTCGACGAGTCGTCGTCGAGGAACAGCTTGTCCATCTCGCGGGTGGCGACGCTCAGCTCGAACATGAAGTTGCCGTGCGTGAGGATGCAGCCCTTGGGCCGCCCGGTCGTACCCGACGTGTAGATGAGGGTCGCCATGTCGGTGGGCTTGACCGCCGATCGACGGGCCTCGACCTCGTCGTCGGTGACCTCGGCGCCGAGCTCGGTCAGCGTCTTGATGCCGCCGTCGTCGATGACCCAGGTCTGCTTGAGCCCCGGCGCCCGGTCGCGGACCTGCTCGACCCGATCGCGGTGGTCGTCGGTCTCCACGATGGCGGCGACCGCTTCGGAGTCGGAGAGGATCCAGGCGATCTGCTCGGGTGACGACGTCTCGTAGACGGGTACGGTCGCGGCCCCGATCCACCAGATCGCGTAGTCGACGACCGTCCATTCGTACCGGGTCCGCGACAGCAGCGCGACCCGGTCGCCCGGCTGTACTCCCGCGGCGACGAGTCCCTTGGCGACCGCAATGACCTCGTCGCGGAACTGCGGGTAGGTCACGTCCTGCCACGAGCCGTCGATCTTGCGGCTGAAGGCGGCCGCAGTCGGGCGCGTCTCGGCCTGGTTGAGGACGTCGTCGGTGAGGCTCCCGGTGGCGGGCACCTGGTAGGTGGCAGGGTTCGCGAAGGCGCGCATGTTCCCTCCCAGCTTCGGGCGAAGGCCTCGCCGGGCAGGCTACAGTCAGAATGCTGACTGGTGGTAGGAGGCCGCGAAAGTGCCACTGCTCGACATCGTCGACGAGACCTTCGTCGTCGCCTCGCCGAGCGTGCTGCGCAAGCTGTGGTGCGACGACGCCGAATGGGACCGGTTGTTCACCGACATCACGCTCCGGTGCTACGAGGATCGGGGCCTGCTGGGCAAGCGGTGGTACATCACCGGCACCATCGTCGGCTCGGCCGAGGTGTGGCTGGAGGAGTTCGCCGACGGCGTACTCGTGCACGTCTACGTGCGAGCCGATCCGGCGCCGACGTTCGGCGGAGCGCCGTTGAAGGCCCGCCAGGCCCGGCGCGCTCGGCGCCAGCTGCTGAAGCGATACGCGCGACCCCTCAAGCGTTGGGGATTCTGGATCAAGGACACTGCCGAGGGGTCGAGGCGGCCGGGCGTGCCGTCGGAGTCCGCCGATCCGCAGGCGGTAGGGTCCGCTGCCAAGAGCGACACCACCTCCCGGGAGAGCAGCGATGGGCGAGCAGACGACCGGTGACATCGCGATCGCCGCGGAGCCGGCCGAGATCATGGCCGTGATCGCGGACTTCGACGCCTATCCGGAGTGGGCCACCGGCGTGAAGGAGACCGAGGTCGTCGCCGAGGGATCCGGCGGCCGGGCCGAACAGGTCCGGTTCGTGCTCGATGCGACGCCGATCCGCGACGAGTACGTGCTCGCCTACGACTGGAACGGCGACGACTCCGTGACCTGGACGCTCGCCGAGGGCCGGATGATCAAGGCGATGGATGGGGCGTACCTGCTCGAGGACAACGGCGACGGCACCACGCAGGTGACGTACAAGCTGGCCGTCGACGTCGCGATCCCGCTGATCGGGCTGCTCAAGCGCAAGGCGGAGAAGGTCATCATCGACACCGCCCTCAAGGGCCTCAAGAAGCGCGTCGAGTCCGCCTGACCGACCGGCCGGGAACGGAGACCTACTAGTCTCCGGCGTGTGCGCGTGCTCCTTTTCACCGGAAAGGGCGGGGTCGGCAAGACCACCGCGGCGGCCGGGAGCGCGATCCGGGCCGGCCGCAGCGGGCTGCGAACCCTCGTGGTCTCGACCGACGCCGCCCACTCGCTCGCGGACGCCTTCGACCAGCCGATCGGGCCGGAGCCGACCGCCGTCGGCGACCAGGTCTGGGTGCAGCAGGTCGACACCCAGCGCCGGTTCGAACGCTCCTGGGCCGAGCTCCAGGGCTATCTGCTGTCAGTACTCGACGCGAGCGGCGTCGATCCGATCGCGGCGGAGGAGCTGACCGTACTTCCCGGCGCCGACGAGGTGCTCGCCCTGCTCGAGGTGCGTGACCAGGTCGCCACGGGGGAGTGGGACGTGGTCATCGTCGACTGCGCGCCGACCGCCGAGACGCTGCGGCTGCTGGCGCTCCCCGAGGCGCTGTCGTGGTATGTCGAGCGGGTCTTCCCGGTCGAGCGCCGGGTCGTCAAGGCGCTGCGGCCGATGCTGGCCCGGGTCGCAGGTGTCCCGATGCCGCAGGACGCGGTCTTCGACGCGGTGGAGCGGCTGCACCGCGATCTGGGTCAGGTGCGCGACCTGCTCACCGGCCCGGACGCCTCGGTACGGCTGGTCCTGACGCCCGAGTCGGTCGTCGTCGCCGAGGCCCGACGAGCCTTCACGACCCTGTCGCTCTACGGCTACCGGGTCGACGGCGTCGTCGCGAACCGGATCTTTCCGGCCGCGGAGTCTGATCCGTGGCGGGATCAGTGGGTCACCGCGCAGCAGGAGGTGCTCGCCGAGGTCGAGCGGTCGTTCGCGCCGTTGCCGATCTGGCGGTCGGCCTACCGGGGACACGAGCCGGTGGGCGAGGCGGAGCTGGCCGCGTTCGGTGCCGAGCTCTACGGCGACGACGATGCGTTCGCGCCGGTCGTGGGCGACGGACCGGTCCGGGTCGAGCGAAAGGGGGACGATGTACGCATGAGTCTGGCACTGCCGTTCGCCGATCGTCCCGACGTGGATCTGGTACGCCGTGGGCGCGATCTGGTCGTGACGGTGGGGTCGTACCGCCGGGTCATCGCGCTGCCCACCCTGATGCAGCGGTGCAGCGTCGAGGGCGCCCGGCTGGACGACGGCTGGCTGCGGATCCGATTCCGGCACGAACGCGAAGCGGCCGACACCGCGTCGGTCGCGGCGGGGGGAGTGGAGTCACGATGACTGAGGAAGGCCGTCCGAAGGACGAGCGTGAGGGCGCCGGCAACGGCGACATCGGCAGTCTCGGCGAGGAGGCCGCTCGGCTGTTCGCGGCCGCCACCGACTGGGCCCGGCAGCACACCGGTGACGCCGCGGCCGCGGCTGATTCGGCAGCGACCGGCCCCGCAGACTGGCTGGGTCACGAGCACATCGCCACCGGCGCCCCCGAGTGCCGCTGGTGCCCGGTGTGCCAGGCGATCAGCCTGCTCCGTACGACCAGCCCGGACCTGAAGGAGCACGTCGGGTCGCTGGTCGTCGTGGCGCGGCAGATCCTGGACTCGGTCGCCGAGACGGTGGGCCAGCCCGAACCGGAGGCCAAGCCGCGGTCGGAGCCGAAGCCGAAGCCGGACGTGGAGCGCATCGACCTGACGGAGGACGACCCGTGGGACTGACCGTCGGGGTCGACGTCGGGGGCACGAAGATCGCGGCGGGTGTCGTCGACGACGCCGGAACGATCCTGGTCGAGGAGACCGAGCCCACGCCCGCGGCGGACCCGAACGCACTCGCCAGCGCGATCTCCGACCTGGTCACGAGGCTGCGCCGGTCGTACCAGGTCGAGGCCGTCGGGATCGGGGCGGCCGGCTTCGTCGACGCGAAGCGGTCGTCGGTGCTCTTCGCCCCGAACATCAACTGGACCGACGAGCCGCTCGCCGCTGACGTCGGCTCCCAGGTCGGACTCCCGGTCGTGGTGGAGAACGACGCGAACGCGGCGGCCTGGGCCGAGTTCCAGTTCGGCGCCGGCAAGGACGTCGACGACCTGCTCATGATCGCGGTCGGCACCGGCATCGGCGGTGGCTACGTGACCGAGAAGCGGCTCTATCGCGGCGCCTTCGGAGTCGCCGGTGAGGTCGGCCACATGCGGATCATCCCCGGCGGGATCAAGTGCGGCTGCGGCCGCTACGGCTGCTGGGAGCAGTACGCCAGCGGCCGCGCCCTCGTACGCGAGGCGAAGGACCGGATCGCCACGGAGCTTCCGGAGGCGGCTGTCCTCGCGGCGCTCGCCGGACCCGACGGCGACGGGCTGACCGGCCAGATGGTCACGGCCGAGGCCACCGCCGGCGATCCACTGTCGCGCGAGCTGCTCGCCGACGTCGGCCGCTGGCTCGGTGCGGGCATCGCGACCCTGGTCGCCGTGCTCGACCCCGCCGTAGTGGTGGTGGGCGGCGGCGTAGGTGAGGCGGGCGACCTGGTGATGCTGCCGGCCCGCCAGTCGTTCGCCCGGACGCTCCCGGCGGCCACGCACCGACCGCATCCGGAGCTGCGCGTGACCTCGCTCGGCAATCGGGCCGGGATGATCGGCGCGGCCGATCTGGCGAGGACGCCATGACCTCGGGTCCCGGGCACCCGCCACGGCCACGCACGGGCGTGCTGGCCCGGCTCGCGATCGGGATCGACATCGGCGGCACCAAGGTCGCGGCCGGCATCGTCGACGAGACCGGCCAGGTGCTCGATCGGCTGCGCCGCGAGACGCCGACGACCAGCCCCGAGGCGGTGGAGGACACCATCGCCGATGTGGTGACCGAGCTGCGACGGCACCATCGGCAGCGGATCTGGGGCGTCGGCATCGGCGCCGCCGGCTTCGTCGACGCCGACCGGGCGACCGTACTCTTCGCGCCGCATCTGGCCTGGCGACGGGAGCCGCTGCGGGAGGCGATCCGGCGCCGTACCGGCCTCCGGGTCGTCGTGGAGAACGACGCCAACGCGGCCGCCTGGGCTGAGTGGCGGTTCGGCGCGGCCCGGGGCGAGGACGACCTGATCTGCATCAACCTCGGCACCGGCATCGGCGGCGGCATGCTGTTCAACGGCATGCTGCATCGCGGCCGGTTCGGCATCGCGGGGGAGTTCGGCCACATGCAGGTGGTGCCCGGCGGCCACCGGTGCGAATGCGGCAATCGGGGTTGCTGGGAGCAGTACGCCAGCGGCAACGCCCTGGTCCGCGAGGCCCGCGAGCTCGCCAACGCCAACTCACCGGTGATCCACCCGCTCCTGGATCGGGCCGGCGGCGACCCGAGAGCGATCACCGGTCCGCTGGTGACGGCGGCGGCGCAGGGTGGCGACCCGGCCGCGATCGAGCTGCTCACCGAGGTCGGTCAGTGGCTCGGCGTCGGCATCGCCTCGCTGGCGGCCGCCTTCGATCCCGGGATCTTCATCGTCGGCGGGGGAGTGTCGGACGCCGGTGACCTCCTGATCGGGCCGGCTCGGGAGTCGTTCCGCAAGACGCTGACTGGGCGTGGTTTCCGCCCGGAGGCCCGGATCGTCCGCACCGCACTGGGCAACGAGGCCGGCATGATCGGCGCGGCCGACCTGGCGCGGGTCGAGCGGCGTCGGCGCCGTCGCGGCTCCCGGTCGCGGTCCCGGGCCGGCCGCACCCGGGCAAGTGGACGTCCGGTGCTCGGTGTCGTCGGGAGTGAGCGGCGCGCCTGATCAGCGGTCGACGAGCGTGACCTCGAAGGAGTAGCGCTCCGGTCGATAGACGTGCGTGCCGTACTCCACCGCCCGTCCGGTCGAGTCGAACGCCGTGCGGGTCATGGTGAGCAGCGGGCTGCCGCGACGCTCCCCGAGCAGCCTCGCCTCGCGGGCCTCGGCGCGCCGGGCCCCGATCTGCTGGTTGGCAACCCGAAGCTGTACTCCGGCCTGCCGCAGGCACTCGTAAAGGCCCGACTCCTCGAGGTCGACCGCTTCGAGATCGAGTACGTCGACCGGCAGGTGGTTGTGCAGCAGGGCCAGTGGCTCGTCGCCGACGAACCGCAACCGCTCCAAGCTCCAGACCAGCGACCCACTCGGGATCCGCAGCTCCTGTGCGATCGGCTCGTCGGACTCCACCCGCTCGCACGACAGCACCTCGGTGTGCGGGCTCTGTCCGGCGCGCTGCAGGTCGTCGTGCAGGCTGGTGAGCTCGACCGGGCGCCGGATCTGACCGTGGACGACCTGGGTGCCGACGCCGCGTTTGCGGACCAGCAGGCCCTTGTCGACGAGCAGCTGGATCGCCTGTCGCATCGTGGGCCGGGACAGACCGAGCTCGCCTGCCAGCGCGATCTCGTTCGCGATCCGGTCGCCGGGCGCCAGCTCACCGTCGACGATCGCCTGCTCGAGTTGCTCGGCGACCTGGAAGTAGAGCGGGACCGGGCTGGATCGGTTGATCACGATCGAGGGACTGTTGGCCATCCGGCCTCCTCTGTGCTGGCAGCAGCCTATCCCGTCTATGTCCCGACGTCAGTATGTCAGGACAAATTGTTGACACTGCGATGCGGCCCAGACAGACTCGGAGCATGGTGATCCGATCTCAGCCGCTTTTTCCCGCAGAACCGTGGCGCGGCACGGGACGTACGCGGTGAAGCGCACTCAGATCGCGGCGGCGCCGATCTCGTGGGGCGTCTCGGAGGTGCCGGGCTGGGGTCATCAGCTGTCAGTGGATCGGGTCCTCGACGAGATGCGTGACCTGGGCCTGTCGGCGACCGAGTTCGGGCCCGAGGGGTTCCTCGCAGCCGATCCGGCGTCCAAGGCCGATCAGCTGTGGGTCCGTGGACTGCGCGCGGTCGGCGGCTTCCTCCCGGTCGTGCTGCACGATCCCGACCAGGACCCGATGCACCGAGTCGAGCAGTACCTCTACGACTGCGACGGCACCGGCGCCGGTGCGGTCGTCCTCGCCGCGGACACCGGGGTCGCGGGCTACGACCAGCGGCCGTTCCTCGACGAGGTCGGCTGGAAGACCCTGCTCGAGAACCTCGACCGGATCGACGAGGCCACCCGGTCGCGTGGCATCGTGGCGAGCCTGCATCCGCACGTGGGCACGATGATCGAGCGACAGGGTGAGGTCCAGCGACTGCTGGTCAGCAGCCGGATCGGCCTGTGCGTCGACACCGGACATCTGCTGGCCGGTGGCACCGACCCGGTGGCGTTGACCCGCTCGTACGCCAAACGCGTCGTCCACGTGCATCTCAAGGACGTCGACGGCCCGCTCGCGACCGAGGTCGCCGAGGGTCGCATGCCGTTCGGTGACGCCGTTCGGACCGGCCTGTTCCGGCCGCTCGGCCAGGGCACGGTCGACATCGCGACGATGATCGAGGTGCTCGAGGCGCGCGGTTACGACGGCTGGTACGTCCTCGAGCAGGACGTCATGCTCGACGGGGAGCCGGCTGACGAGGGCCCGGTCGCCAACGTACGGGCCAGCCTCGACTACCTCGAGAGGTTCGTGACATGACCGAGCCGTACGAGGTCCTCACCATGGGCCGGATCGGCGTCGACATCTATCCGCTCCAGATCGGTGTCGGACTCGAGTCGGTCGAGACCTTCGGCAAGTACCTCGGGGGCAGTGCGACGAATGTCGCGGTCGCGGCGGCCCGCTACGGTCGCCGGTCGGCGGTGATCACGCGGACCGGCGACGACCCGTTCGGGCGCTACATCCACACTGCGCTCGAGGGATTCGGCGTGGCGGACCGCTTCGTCACCGCCGTCGAGGGACTGCCGACGCCCGTGACGTTCTGCGAGATCTTCCCACCGGACGACTTCCCGCTGTACTTCTACCGCCAGCCGAAGGCCCCGGACCTGGAGATCCACGTCGACGAGCTCGATCTGGACGCGATCCGGAGCGCCGACGTCTTCTGGGTCACCGGCACCGGACTGTCCGCCGAGCCGAGCCGGACCGCCACGATGGCGGCGCTGGAGGCTAGGGGCCGTCGGGGCATTACCGTCCTGGATCTCGACTACCGGCCGATGTTCTGGCCCGATGCTGCGACGGCGCATCAGGCGATCGCAGCCGCATTGCCGCATGCCACGGTCGCGGTGGGGAATCTGGACGAGTGCGAGATCGCCGTCGGTGAACGCGACCCGCGCTCGGCGGCGAAGGCGATTCGCGCCACCGGCGTGGAGCTCGCCGTGGTGAAGCAGGGACCCGCCGGTGTCCTCGGTGACGACGGCGCGACTGCCGTGGTCGTGCCGCCGGTCGAGATCGAGGTCGTGAACGGACTCGGCGCCGGCGATGCCTTCGGTGGCGCCCTCTGCCACGGTCTGCTGGCCGGATGGGACATCGAGCGCACCCTGCGGTTCGGCAACGCCGCCGGCGCCATCGTGGCGTCCCGACTCGCCTGCGCCGACGCGATGCCGACCGCCGACGAGGTCGAGGCACTCCTCGAGGCGCGACCATGACCGAGGACGCGCTGGCCGGCCTCCTCGAGATCCGGACCCGATCGCCCTATCGGATCGCGGAGGCGGCCGCCCAGCGCACGCGTCCGGCCGATCTGACCGGCCAGACCGGACGACTGCTGCTGGTGGCGGCGGATCATCCGGCGCGTGGCTCGATGGGTGCGGGCGACCGGCCGATGGCGATGGCCGACCGGATGGACATGCTGCGGCGCCTGGTGATCGCACTTGGGCGGCCCGGTGTCGACGGTGTCCTCGGCACCGCCGACGTGCTCGAGGACCTGCTGCTGCTCGGCGCCCTGGAGTCCAAGGTCGTCATCGGGTCGATGAACCGCGGCGGCCTGGCCGGCACCGTCTTCGAGCTCGACGACCGGTTCACCGGCTATCGCGCCGAGGCGATCCGGGACATGGGCTGGCAGGGCGGCAAGATGCTGGCCCGGATCGACCCGGACGATTCGGCGACCGCGTCGACGCTGGAGTCCTGCGCCCTGGCGGTCGACGAGCTGGCGTCGCATCGGCTGATGGCGATGGTGGAGACGTTCATCGCGACCCGGGTCGACGGCCGCGTACGCAACGTGCTCACGTCGGAGGCGGTGATCCGCTCGTCGGCGGTGGCGGCCGGTCTCGGGTCGACGTCGGCGTACACCTGGCTCAAACTGCCGGTGGTCGACGACATCGAGACCGTGCTCGCGGCCACGACCCTGCCGGTGCTGCTCCTCGGCGGTGAGGTGGCCGCTGACCAGGCACAACAGCTCGCCCAGTGGCGCAAGGCGCTTGCGGTGCCGTCGGTGCGTGGCATGGTGGCAGGACGCGCGTTGCTGTATCCGCCGGATGACGACGTGGCGGCTGCGGTCGACGCCACCGTGGGACTGTTGTGACATGACGACCGAGTTCTATCTGCCGCGCGGCAGCACGGCGGAGCCTCCGTACGCGCTGCACCTGACGCCGGAACACGCCGGGTGGGGATACTCGGGGCTGTCGGTCGTCGAGCTGGCACCCGGCGAGTCGGTTGCGGTCGACACCGGTGAGGCCGAGAGTCTGGTGCTGCCGCTGACCGGCGGCTGCGAGGTCAGCGTGCGCAGCGAGGTGATCGTCCTGGAGGGCCGGACGTCGGTGTTCGCGGGTCCGAGCGACTTCGCCTACGTCCCGCGCGAGTCGGTCGTGACGATCCGCAGCGCCGGTGGCGGCCGGTTCGCGCTGCCGAGCTCGGAGTGCGAGCGCCGGCTGCCGTTCCGCTACGGGCCGGTGCAGAAGGTGCCGATCGAGCTGCGCGGGGCCGGGCGAGCGAGTCGCCAGGTGCACAACTTCGCCACCCCGGAGGCCTTCGACGCCGACAAGCTGATCGCCTGCGAGGTCATCACGCCGGCCGGCAACTGGTCGTCGTACCCGCCGCACAAGCACGACGAGGACAGCCTCGACGAGAGCGTGCTCGAGGAGATCTACTACTTCGAGATCGCCGACGGACCGGGCGAGCAGGGGATCGGATATCAGCGCGTGTACGGCCATCCGGGCTACCAGATCGACGTGCTCGCCGAGGTGCACTCCGGCGACGTCGTCCTGATCCCGCACGGCTGGCACGGACCGTCGATGGCGGTACCCGGCTACGACATGTACTACCTCAACGTGATGGCCGGGCCCGGCGCCGAACGTGCCTGGAAGATCTGCGACGACCCGGCGCACGGCTGGATCCGGGACACCTGGACCGACGAGGAGATCGACCCACGCCTGCCGTACGGCCCGGAGGGAGACGGCGCATGACCATGCAGCTCACCGTCGCCCAGGCACTCGTGCGGTTCCTCGAGCAGCAGTACGTCGAGCGCGACGGCGATCGGCATCGCTTCTTCGCCGGCTGCTTCGGGATCTTCGGCCACGGCAACGTCGCGGGCATCGGCGAGGCGCTGCTGGAGGCGACCGAGCGCGAGGGCGGGCTGGCCTATCACCAGGCCCGCAACGAGCAGGCGATGGTCCACACCGCGGTCGGCTACGCCCGCGCCAAGGACCGGCTGCAGACCTTCGCGTGCACGTCCTCGATCGGTCCGGGCGCGACCAACATGGTCACCGGCGCAGCCGTGGCGACGGTCAACCGGATCCCGGTGCTGCTGCTGCCGGGCGACGTGTTCGCGACGCGGACCGCCAACCCGGTGCTGCAGGAGCTGGAATACCCGGACAGTCTGGACGTCTCGGTCAACGACGCCTTCCGGCCGGTTTCGCGCTACTGGGACCGGATCAACCGGCCCGAGCAGCTGCCGTCGGCGCTGCTGGCGGCGATGCGGGCGCTCACCGATCCAGCGGAGACCGGTGCCGTGACGCTCGCGCTGCCACAGGACGTGCAGGCCGAGGCGCACGACTGGCCGGAGGAGCTGTTCGCGCCGCGTACCTGGCGGATCGCCCGTCCGGTTCCGGAGCCGGCTGCCCTGGCAGATGCGGCCGAGCTGATCCGGTCGGCGAGGCGGCCGCTGATCGTCGCTGGTGGCGGGGTCATCTACTCCGACGCGAGTCAGGCGCTCGACCACTTCGCATCGGCCACCGGCATCCCGGTCGCGGAAACCCATGCGGGCAAGGGATCCCTGCCCTACGACCATCCGCATGCGGTCGGTGCGATCGGCGCCACCGGTACGACCGCGGCCGACCAGCTGGCCGAGCAGGCCGACGTGGTGATCGGGATCGGCACCCGCTACAGCGACTTCACGACCGCGTCGCGCACGGTGTTCGCCGCAGAGGACGTCCGATTCGTCAACCTCAACGTCGCGGCGTTCGACGCCTACAAGCTCTCGGCGCTGCCGCTGGTCGCCGACGCCCGCGAGGGCCTGCGCGCCCTGGAGAGTGCGGTCGGCGACTACACCGTCGACCATGCGTACCGCGAGGAGACGGCCCGGCTGGCGGGGGAGTGGGACCGGATCGTGCAGCAGGCCTACGACGAGCGCCATCGACCGCTGCCGGCGCAGGCCGAGGTGATCGGGGTCGTGAACCAGACGTCGCGGCCGCAGGACGTGGTCGTATGCGCCGCCGGCTCGATGCCGGGCGATCTGCATAAGCTGTGGCGAACCCGGGAGCGCAAGGGCTACCACGTGGAGTACGGCTACTCCTGCATGGGCTACGAGATCGCCGGCGGCCTCGGGGTCAAGCTGGCCGCGATCGACTCCGACGAGGACCGCGAGGTTTACGTCCTGGTGGGCGACGGGTCGTACCTCATGATGAGCAGCGAGCTCGTCACGGCCGTCGCCGAGGGCGTCAAGCTGATCGTGGTGCTGATCCAGAATCACGGGTTCCAGTCGATCGGGGCGCTGTCGGAGTCGCTCGGCTCGCAGCGGTTCGGCACGGCGTACCGCTATCGGACCGGGTCCGGCTTCGACGGCGACCGGCTGCCGGTCGACCTGGCCGCCAACGCCGCGAGCCTCGGGGCCGACGTGATACCGGTCGGCACCATCGACGAGCTGTCCGAGGCGCTGGACAAGGCCCGCGCGTCGACTCGGACGACGGTGGTGCACGTGGAGACCGACCCGATGGTTTCCGCGCCGGACAGCCCGGCGTGGTGGGATGTTCCGGTGGCCGAGGTCGCGACCGTCGACTCGACGCGAGAGGCTCGGGCGGAGTACGACAAGCACAAGCAGCGCCAGCGGCACCATCTTGATCCGTCGGCGAGGGAGTAGGGCGTCATGAGGACCATCGAGCACTGGATCGGCGGCAAGTCGGTGACCGGCGAGTCACCGCGATACGGCGAGGTCTTCGACCCGGCCGCAGGGGCACCGCAGGCGCAGGTCGTACTGGGCACTCCGGACGACGTCGACGGGGCGGTCAAGGCGGCTCGCGAGGCCTTCGGGTCCTGGGGTCAGTCCTCGGTGACGGCTCGCGCCCGCGTCATGTTCGCGTTCCGCGAGCTGCTGGAGCAGGCCGAGGACGACCTGGCGAAGCTGATCTCGTCCGAGCACGGCAAGACCCTCGAGGACGCGCGCGGCGAGGTCGTACGCGGTCGCGAGGTCGTGGAG
Source organism: Nocardioidaceae bacterium (assembly GCA_035262905.1). Lineage (GTDB taxonomy): Bacteria > Actinomycetota > Actinomycetes > Propionibacteriales > Nocardioidaceae > DATFRX01. The sequence continues at coordinate 8,836 of DATFRX010000423.1, read as the reverse complement.
TTCGTCTGCGGCATCCCGCAGCTGCTCAAGGGCGAGTACTCCGACCAGGTGTCCACCGGCGTCGACTCCCACTCGTTCCGGCAGCCGCTCGGGGTCGTCGCCGGGATCACCCCGTTCAACTTCCCGATCATGGTGCCGCTGTGGATGCACCCGGTCGCGATCGCCTGCGGCAACACCTTCGTACTGAAGCCCAGCGAGCGCGATCCGGGCGTCTCGGAGCTCGTCGCGCAGCTCTACGTGGACGCCGGACTGCCCGACGGCGTCTTCAACGTCGTCCACGGCGACAAGGTCGCGGTCGACGCGATCCTCGACCATCCCGACATCGACGCGGTGTCGTTCGTCGGATCGACCCCGATCGCGCGCTACGTCCACGATCGGGCAGCCGCGACCGGCAAGCGGGTGCAGGCCCTCGGCGGCGCGAAGAACCACGCGGTCGTCATGCCGGACGCCGATCTCGACTTCGCGGCGGACCATCTGGTCGCGGCCGGCTACGGCTCGGCCGGCCAGCGATGCATGGCGATCTCGGCCGTCGTCGCCGTCGGTCAGGCCGCCGACCCGTTGATCGAGAAGGTCGCCCAGCGGACTCGCGAGGTACGGGTCGGCGCCGGCTCCGATCCGGACGCGCAGATGGGGCCGGTCGTCACGTCGGTCGCCCGCGACCGGATCCTCGGCTACATCGGCGATGGTGAGGCGGCCGGTGCCGAGGTGGTCGTCGACGGTCGCGGACTCACCGTCGACGGCCATGCCGACGGCTTCTTCGTCGGCCCGACCTTGCTCGACAAGGTGACGTCGGACATGACCGTCTACACCGACGAGATCTTCGGCCCGGTCTTGGTCGTGCTGCGGGTCCCGACGCTGGACGCCGCGCTGGAGCTGGTCAACGCCAATCCGTACGGCAACGGCACCGCCGTATTCACCAACTCGGGTGAGGTGGCGCGGCGGTTCCAGCGCGACGTCTCGGTCGGCATGATCGGCGTCAACGTGCCGATCCCGGTGCCGATGGCGTTCCATTCCTTCGGCGGCTGGAAGGACTCGATGTTCGGCGACCATCACGTCCACGGTCCCGAGGGGATCCGGTTCTACACCCGGGCCAAGGTCGTCACCAGCCGCTGGCCACACGTCAGCGAGGACACCCTCGCGCAGTTCAACTTCCCGACCGCACGGTGAGCGTGGGGTCGTGAGCGAAGCCGTCGCCTTCGGAGTCGGCGTCGTCGGCTACGGCTGGATGGGGCAGTTGCACGCACGGGCCTACTCCCGCGTGCGCCAGCACTATCCCGACCTCGCCCTGCAGCCCCGGCTCGTGGCGGTGGCCGACCCGGCCGACGACCGTCGGCTCGACGCGGCAGTCGATACGTACGGCTTCGAGGCGGCGAGCCCGGACTGGCGCGATGTCATCGCCCGCGCCGACGTCGATGCGGTCAGCGTCACGGGTCCCAACTTCATCCATCGCGAGGTGGCGGTGGCAGCCGCGGAGGCGGGCAAGCACGTCTGGGTCGAGAAGCCGGTCGGCCGCGACTCCGGCGAGACCCGGGCGGTCGCCGCTGCCGTGCACGCGTCCGGTGTGCAGTCGGCGGTCGGCTTCAACTACCGCAACGCGCCAGCCGTCGAGCGGACCCGGGAGCTGGTCGGCGAGGGCCGGCTGGGCCGGATCGAGCAGGTCGACCTCCGGCTGCTGGCCGACTACGCCGCCGATCCGGGCGGCGGGCTGTCGTGGCGGTTCGAGACCGCCAGGGCCGGGTCCGGCGTGCTCGGCGACCTGGTCTGTCACGGCATCGATCTCGCGCGGTACGTCGTGGGCGACATCGCCCAGCTGATCTGCGACGTGGACACGTTCATCACCGAGCGGCCCCGGGTCAGCGACTCCGCATCGCACTACGACAAGGCCGCGGGCGGCGAGCCGGCGCCGGTCGAGAACGAGGACTACGCCGGTGCGCTGCTCGGCTTCGCCAACGGCGCGAGGGGGACGCTGGTCGCCAGCCGGGTCGCGGTCGGCGAGCAGTGCGCCTACGGGATCGAGGTGCACGGCGACCGGGGCGCGCTGGCCTGGGACTTCCGCCGCCTCGGTGAGCTGCGGCTGTGCCTCGACCAGGACTACCAGGACGCGAGCTGGCAGACCCGGCTGGTCGGCCCCGGCGTCGGTGAGCTGGGTGCCTTCCAGCCCGGCTCGGGCATCGCGATGGGCTTCGACGATCTCAAGGTGATCGAGGCGGCGCGTTTCCTTCGCTCCGTCGCCGACGGCAAACCGCAGGGCGCGACCATCGACGACGCGGTCGCGGCGTCCGACGTGATCGCGGCGATGCAGACCTCCGCTCGCGACCGGCGATGGGTGAAGCTGTGAACCGACTGCGGGTGGGCGTCGTCGGCGCTGGGGCGATGGGCGCGGCCCACGTACGTACCCTGGCGACCGCGGTTTCCGGCGCCGAGGTGACGCAGGTCTACGACCTCGACCCGGATCGGGCTGCCGCCGTGGCGGTGTCGGCCGGGGCATCGCCGGCGCCGTCGGAGTCCGCCGTGATCGAGTCGCCCGACGTCGACGCGGTCGTGATCGCGGCGCCCGACCCATTGCACGCCGAGCTGACTCTGGCCTGCCTGAAGCGCGGCCTGCCGGTGCTGTGCGAGAAGCCGCTGGCCACCAGTGCCGAGGACGCGCTGGGAGTCCTCGATGCCGAGGCGGCGACCGGGCGGGCGCTCGTCCAGGTCGGCTTCATGCGACGGTTCGACCCGGGCTACCTGGCGATGCGCCGAGCGCTGACCGATGGGGAAGTCGGCGAGCCGAGACTGCTGCACTGCGTCCACCGCAACGTGGCGGCCCACCCGACCGCCACGTCCGAGGGCATCGTCCGCAACTCGATGATCCATGAGCTCGACGTCGCTCGCTGGCTGCTCGACGACGAGATCGTGGCGATCGACGTCCGGTCACCGCATCGCGGCGATGGCCTGGCCGACCCGCAGCTCGCCACCCTCGAGATGGCCTCCGGTGTACTCGTAAACGTCGAGGTCTTCGTCAACGCGGGCTACGGCTACGACGTCCGCAGCGAGCTGGTCGGCACCGCCGGCACCGTGTCGCTGGAGCCGCCAGTCGTGACGACGGTTCGGCAGGCCGGCCGCGACGCCGCTCCGGTGTCGCCGGACTTCGTCGCCCGGTTCGGCGCGGCCTACCGGGCCCAGCTGGCGGCCTGGGTCGACGCCGTCGCAGCGGGCCGGATCGCCGGCGCCACGGCATGGGACGGCTACGTCGCCGGTCTGGTCGCCGACGCCGGAGTCACCTCGCTGCGGACCGGCGAGCGAGTCCCGGTCGACCTGCCCCCACGGCAGCACTGACGGTAGCCAAAGTGGAAGGTTCCACTGGCCTGATATGACCCGACGCAGGCTGCGAGTGGCGCACGGTGTACCGCCTTGGCACCGAAAACGGGGCACGACGCGCCAGTCGACGCTCACCCCGGGGCAGCGTGCGCCGCTCGGGGGGCGCTACGTCGCCGTGGATCGAGTCAGTCCGTACGGCGGGAGCGGTAGTCCGGGACGAGCTCCGAGGCGAGCTGCTCCAGGAACAGTCCGACGTCGGTCACGATGCCGCGGGCCTGGGACGAGCCGCGGTCGGCCAGCTTGGTCACCGTCGCGGGGTTGATGTCGACGCAGACCAGGGGCACCGACGCAGGGAGGATGTTGCCGGTCGCGACCGAGTGCAGCGTGGTCGCCACCATCAGGCAGAAGCCGACGCCGTCGAGCTGCTCCCGCATGGCGCGCTGGCCCTTGATCACGTCGGTGTAGACGTCGGGCAGTGGGCCGTCGTCACGTACCGAGCCGACCAGGACGAAGTCCTTGTCGTGGGTCACCAGCGCGTGCATGATGCCGCCGGTCAGCACGCCCTGCTTGACGGCGTCCGCGATCGAGCCGGCCTTGCGGATCGTGTTGAGGGCCCGGATGTGGTGCTCGTGGCCGTGCTCGACCCCGCGGCCGTGCGCCAGGTCGACGCCGAGTGACGTCCCGTAGAGCGCCGACTCGATGTCGTGGGTCGCGAGCGCGTTGCCGGCGAAGAGCACGTCGACGTAGCCGGCCTCGACCATCGCAACCATGGCCGGAGCGGCGCCGGTGTGGACGACTCCCGGGCCGCCTACCCAGAGGACCCGCTGGCCGGCGGCCTTGGCCTCGCGCATGCCGTCGGCGACCTGGCGTACGAGCAGGGCCTGCGGCTTCTCGCTCGACACGACCGAGTCCATGAAGCCGAACGCCTCCTCGCCGCTGACCTCGGCGACGGGAACGTGGACCCGGACGCCGTGCACACCGCAGACGATCTGCATGCCGATCTTGACGTCCGACATCGGAATGGTCCGGACCCGGACGTCGGCGCCGGAGCCGTCGACGACGAGTCCGCAGTCCATCTCGGGCTGCGACACCGGCACCCAGCGGCCGCCGAGGCGGACCCGCGTCTCGAGGTTCGTGGTGGAGTAGAAGTTGTCCGGGAACACCCCGTCCTGCTCCGCCGACTCGATCTCCGCTTCCTCCGGATCGGTCGGGTTGACGCCTTTGGTCTGCAGTCGCATGAGCAGCCGCGACATCGTCTCGTCGTCCTCTGCGGAGACGTCGATGCGCGCGTACGACGGATCGTCGCGACCACGACCGGCGTCAAGCTTCTGGATGACGAAGTCCCCGCCGTACTCCCGGATGTCGTCGAGCACGAGCGACAGGATCCCGGAGTCCATCAGGTGGCCGGTGATCTCGACGGTCTCGGTGACCTGCATGTGTCCTCCCTTCGGCAAGACCGTGCCTGCCAGGCCGATCGTAGGGGTCAGGGTGGAGCGTCAGACGACGGCGCCGTCGTCCGGGTGGTCCGGATCAGGAGGTTCCCGGCTGAGCCGGGCGATCAGCACGACGATGCCGCCGATGAAACCGACGATCATCGCGAGCAGGAGCAGCTGGGGGATGGTCCATCCGATGAGGGTCGCGAGGACCGCGACGAGGACGCTGCCGACCACGCCGACCCAGGCCATCAGCATCAGCGGATCGAGCCGGGGGAGCGGCGGCGGCGTCGGGGGGACGAAATGACCCTCGTCCTCCCAGGTGGCCTCGGTGTTGAGCGGATCGGTCGACGAGACGACCAGCCCGCCGATCAGCTGGGCCGGCTCCTCGGCGTCGGCTTCGTACGGCTCGGAACCATCGTCGACGTCGTCCACGTCCTCAGACGCGGGCCAGGGACGCTGGGTCCCGACGCCCTCCGTGGGGGGTTCGGGCGGGTCGTCATAGCCGGCGACGAGACGGGCGAACTCAGCGTCGACGTCGTCAGGACGGTCGGTGGACATCGCTCCGCCTCCCTTCGCGCACCCGTGGTTCCGAAATCCCCGAGCTCTCCCAGTTTGCATGGTCGCACGCGCTGAGGCTCACGGGCGAGCGTGGGTGGTGTCCCGCGCGGCGTTCCCGCCGGTAGGGTCGGGGACGCGTTGCCGACGGGACGCGAGGAGGTCGACGGTGCTCTACTGGCTGCTCAAGTGGATCTTCATCGGTCCGTTGCTCAAGGCCATCTTCCGTCCCGAGGCCTACGGTGCCGAGCACGTTCCGGACGAGGGCCCGGCCATCCTGGCCTGCAACCACCTGTCGTACACCGACTGGCTGTTCATGCCGCTGGTCATCCCACGCCGGGTCACGTTCGTGGCGAAGGCGGAGTACTTCGAGGGCCGCGGGCTCAAGGGCTGGGTCCAGCGGTCGTTCTTCGGCGGCACCGGCCAGGTCCCGATCGACCGGTCCGGCGGCCGGGCCTCCGAGGGGGCGCTACGGACCGGTCTTCGGATCCTCGACAAGGGCGAGCTGTTCGGGATCTTTCCCGAGGGCACCCGCTCCCACGACGGCCGGCTCTATCGCGGCCGGACCGGCATCGCCCGGCTGGCTCTCGAGGCCGAGGTCCCGGTCATCCCGATCGGTGTCCTCCGGACCGACGAGGTGGCGCCGCCCGGCAAGATCTTCGGCAAGCGGGTGCGCCCGGTCATCCGATTCGGCAAGCCGCTCGACTTCAGCCGCTACGAGGGCATGGAGAGCGACCGCTACATCCTGCGGGCGATCACCGACGAGATCATGTACGAGATCATGCGGCTGTCCGAGCAGGAGTACGTCGACGTGTACGCCACGCGCGCCAAGGAGGACGCCAAGCGCGCCGAGAAGGAGCCAGAGCCGATCGACGAGGCCGGCTGAGTCACTGCGGCTGAATCACCAGGACGACAGCGATCGCCGGCAACTCTTGCCGGAGCAGTTCCGAAGGTCGTCGAGGATCCTTGCCAGCCGCTTCTGCCGATCGGCGTAGGCCCGTTCACCCGCGACGTTGTGATCCTCCTGCGGATCGCGCCGCAGGTTGTAGAGCTCGACGTCGCCGGTGGAGTGCTCGGTATAGAACATTCCGGGCACGCGGAGGCCGGCGGAGCTTCGCCAGTTTTCCGGATTGCCGCCTCTGGACTTCGGCACATAGAGCGCCTCGGTGAGCACCGGCCGGTGCCAGCCGACGCCGCCGTGCCGGGCCTCTCTGAGCAGGGCCTGCCCGTCGATCGACCGGGGCCGATGCGCCCCGGCGGCGGCCAGGATGGTCGGCGCGAAGTCGATGCTGGTGAACGGCGCATGGCGGACGACCCCGTTCGGAATCCCAGGCCCGCGCATCAGCAACGGCACCCGCAGCGCCGGTTCGTACGGCGTCAGCTTGCCCTGCCGGAACCGGTGCTCGCCCTGGAAGTAGCCGTTGTCCGAGGTGAACATGACGATGGTGTTGCTGAGCTCGCCGGTGGCTCGAAGCGTCTTGATCGTCTTGGCGACCTGCTGATCGACCAGCCGCAGCGACTCGGCCCGCTGCCGGGCGCCCTCGAGCATCGCGGCCCGCTCACGACGGTTGATCCGCGGTTGCTGCATGAAGGGCGGCTTGTCCGAGACGTCTTGCTCGGTCGGCAGGCCGGCCGGTCGGCGGATCCGGCTGTTGAAGTACCCCCGAACTCCAGGCGTGACGGCCGGCGTGAGGATGTGGGTGGTGGCGCCGTCGTTGCGCCGGACCGGCCGTGGATCGTCCCGCTCGATCGGGAGGCCGGCGTGTGGCGCGACGTAGGACGCCCACATGAAGAACGGTCTGCTCTTCTTGGAGTACTGCCGGATCATGAATCGGCTCTGGCGACCCAGCACGTTGGTGGAGTACGCACCCTGGTGCGGCTGGAGTCGGCCGTTGACGTTCAGCGTCATGTCGCGGTAGCGGTAGGTCTTGCCGAACAGCGGACTGCTGTGGCTGACGCCGCCGTCGACCGCGGCGTGCCACTGGGTCCAGCCGGGCGGCACGTAGCGGACCGAGCGCCGCTGACCGCTGTAGGTCGGCTGCCGCCCGTAACCGTTGAGGTACTTGCCGACGAACAGCGTGTTGTAGCCCGCCCGGCGCAGCCACACCGGCAGCGTCTTGCGGTCGTTGAACGCCTGGAACCCGAACGGGTCCCGCGTGGACCAGACGCCGTGATTGTGGGTGTACTGGCCGTCGAGGAACGAGGCGCGGGCCGGGCAGCACAGCGGGTACGGCGCGAACGAGTTGGCGAATCGCGCACCCTGACCGCCGATCAGCCGCCAGGTGTTGGGCATCCAGCGCAGGTCGTCGGTCCGCGCGTCGTCGGTCATGATCACGACGACGTTCGGCCGCTTGCGGGCCACCTGCAACGACTCGGCGGCGGGCGCTGCGGAGGGGCTGCTCGACGCGATCGTCAATGGGGCGAGTGCGGTAGCGGTAGCTGCGAGCAGAACGCCGCCCGAGCGTCGTCGACTCCAGTTCCTCAAGACTGAATCCTTCCTCCGTCTCGCGTCATCCGGTCGCTTCACCCACCACCCCGTGCCGGGCAAAGTCGCCGCTCATCGTTCTCGCGAAGGCAGCAACGGCTCAAGGAGTTCGGCCAGATTTCGCCCAGGTCTCTCGGTACGTACGCCCACTGGACGCCGGCACGCTACCAGGCGTCCACTCGCCCCGTCGTTCTGCCCCGATACCGTCCACAGCTCACCTGCGGCCGGCGCGTCACCAGGAGGACAGCGCCCGGCGGCAATCGGCACCGGCGCAGTTCTTGAGGTCGTCGAGGACCCGCGCGAGCCGGCGCTGCTCGGTCGCGTAGCGCCCGGTGTCGGCGACGTTGCTTCCCTGCTCGGGATCGAGCCGCATGTCATAGAGCTCGACCTCGCCCGACTGGTGCTCCACGTAGAGATAGTGCTGCGTACGGACCCCCACCGAGTAGCGCTTGGCCTCGGCTCCGGCAGCAGGCACCCGGAGCTTGGTGCCGGTCTCCGACGCCAGTGCCACGGTGTCCCGCGGGCCGCTCTCGGTGAGTACCGGCCGCTCCCAGCTGCCGCCGTTGCGAGCGACCTCCAGCTGGCCCTCCCCGTCGATCGAGCCTGGCTGACTCGCGCCGGCCGCCTGCAGGATCGTCGGCGCGAAGTCGATGCTGAGGAACGGCGCCGTCCTGGTGACGCCGTGGGGGATGCCGGGCCCGCGCATCAGCAGCGGCACCCGCAGCGACGGCTCGTACGGCAGCGTCTTGCCCTGTCGCATCCGGTGCTCGCCCTGGAAGTAGCCGTTGTCCGAGGTCAGCATGACGATGGTGTTGCCGAGCTCACCGGTCCTGCGAAGCTCCTCGATGGTCCTGGCCACTTCGGCGTCAAGCACCGACAGCGACTCCGCGCGCTGCCGGGCGGCCTCGAGCATCGCGGCGCGCTCGGCCTTGTTGATCGGCGGCAGTGACCGGATGAACGACGGCTTGTCCGAGACGTCGCGCTCGGACGGCAGGCCCAAGGGCCTCGCGAGCTCGCCGTCGAACCGGCCGCGGACCGAGTCGGGAACGGCCGGCGT
>DATFRX010000422.1:0-16346 GCA_035262905.1 Nocardioidaceae bacterium | reverse complement strand
GCGCCGTCGGTGACGTCGCAGCGCACGCCGTACAAGCCCTTCGGGGGTTCGCCGGAGCGAAGCGTGATCGCAACCTGGTCGCCGTAGTCGACGAAGGCGTTGGCGATGGCGAGCCCGATGCCGCGATTGCCCCCGGTCACCAGTACGGACCTGCCCACAGCAACTCCCCTCGCATCTGGCGTCTTCGCTGACGCCCGCAACACGCGCGACGCTATCGGCTACCCGACGGTACGCCGAAACCGGCATCTGCCTCCTGGTCTACTCGTTGTCCTCCAGCCGGAAACCGACCTTCATCGTCACCTGGTAGTGCGAGACCTCGTCGTCCACGATGTGCCCGCGGACCTGCGTGACCTCGAACCAGTCGAGATGGCGAAGCGTCTGCGCGGCACGGGTGATCCCGTTCGTGATGGCCGTGTCCACTCCGTCCGGCGACGTACCGACGATCTCGGTCACTCGGTAGGTGCGATTCGACATGACAGTCCTCTCGTCCGACTGGTTCCACATCCTGGCATTCAGATACCCCTGCGAGGCGTACGGTGGAGGCATGGAACGCCGCGAGCCGGATGCTGTGCGCATTACGGACGCACGTACCTCGCACAGCGACGATCTGCACCATCGCCAGGTCCGCTATCTGCTGTCGATGCTGGTCCGTACGGTGTGCTTCGTCGCCGCCGTCGTGATCGACGACTGGCTGCGCTGGATCTTCCTGGCCGCGGCGCTGTTCCTGCCCTACATCGCGGTCGTCATGGCCAACGCCGTGAGCCGTCGACCACCGCCGCGAGCCCAGACCTTCTCGCCCGAGGCCCGAGGTGCACTTCAGCCGGGTCCGTCCCAGAATATGGATGGATCAGGACCTTCGGGACGGTCCTGACCTGCGCGAGTCGGGTGATTTCACCAACCTCGAGGGGCACGCTGGCCCATCAACCGGACTCATGCCATGATGGATCCACGCTCCGCCTCCCCCGTCGGAGCGCTCGGTGCCGGACGGCTCCCCCCGTGGCTGTCCGGCACCACCTATTTTCCGGGGTTTTCGCCTAAGACGCCCGGCTCAGGACCTTTGATGGATAGCCACCAGACACCGCCCGACGAGCAGCTCATCTGCTCGGCCAAGGGCTGTCGCGCACCGGCGACGACCGCGCTCAAGTGGAACAACCCGAAGCTCCACGACCCGGAGCGGCGCAAGACCTGGTTGGCCTGCCCCGACCACGAGGAATCGCTGGCGGCGTTCCTCGGTGCCCGCGGCTTCATGCGCGAGCGGGTCCCGGTCGAGGACGCCTGACCCGGGTCGGAGCGTCCGGTCATCCGGTCCGGCTGACCTGGCAGTACCGTCAAGTCTGTGTATCGGTTCCTGCTCACCCGTCGCTGGCTGGCGTTCGCCCTGCTAGCGATCGTGGTGGCGGGAGCCTGCGTACGGCTGGGCATCTGGCAGTTCGACCGGCTCGACCAGCGGCGGGCCGACAACCACCGGATCGAGGCCAACCTCGCGGTCGACCCGTCACCGGTGACCGGCGTGGTCTCCCTCGGCGGCACCGTCGACTCCAACGACGAGTGGCGACGCGTCACGGCCACCGGGCGCTTCGACCAGGACCAGCAGGTCATCCTGAGCCAGCAAACCCGCGACGTCGGGCCCGGCGTCGACGTCGTTACGCCGCTGGTGCTCCCCGAGGGGGTCGCGGTCCTCGTCGATCGCGGCTGGCTCGCGATCAACAGCCCGTCCGAGGTGCCGAAGCCGCCGGCGGCGCCTACCGGGACGGTCGAGGTCACCGGCTGGCTGCGGATGAACAGCGACGCCGACTCCTGGGCCACGACACCCGAGGACGACGGCACGATCCGGGCCGTCGACAGCACCGACCTCGCGAGCAGCCTCCCGTACGACGTACTCCCCGGCTGGATCGTGCTCACCAGCCAGCAGCCGTCAGCCCGTGACGGCCTGGCCGCGCCGGAGAAGCCCGACCTGAGCGACGGGCCACACTTCTTCTATGGCCTGCAGTGGTGGTTCTTCGCCGGACTGGCGCTGGTGGGCTACTGCTGGTTCGCCTACACCGAGGCACATCCGCGAAGCCCCGAGCAGGCGGCCGGGGCTGACCCGAGGGAGCCGGCCGAGTCCAGTCCCCGAACCTGAGGAGAGGATCGCGTGGCAAGCCGCATCGAGGACTATGCGCTGATCGGCGACCTGCAGACCGGCGCCCTGGTCGGACGCGACGGCAGCATCGACTGGCTGTGCCTGCCGAGGTTCGACTCCAGCGCCTGCTTCGCCGCGCTGCTCGGCGAGCGCGACAACGGGCACTGGCGGATCGGACCGGCCGACGGCGGTCCGGCCACCTCGCGCCGCTATCTGGAGGACACCCTCGTCCTCGAGTCGACGTGGGAGTCCACCGCCGGCACCGTACGCATCCTCGACTTCATGCCGCATCGCGATCAGGCACCAGACGTCGTCCGGATCGTCGAGGGAGTACGCGGCCGGGTGCCGATGCGGTCGGTGCTGCGACTGCGGTTCGACTACGGCCGCCGGATCCCGTGGGTGCACCGCCGGGACGACCAGGTCGTCGGTCTGGCCGGGCCGGACGCGGTCTACCTCTCGTCCGACGTCACGGTCCGCGGCGAGGACTACTCGACGGTGGCCGACTTCACGATCGCCGAGGGCGAGCGGGCGCGGTTCGTCCTTACCTATCATCCGTCCCACGAGCCGCCGCCTGCTCCGGTCGATGCCGACCAGGCCCTCGAGGAGACGATCGAGGGCTGGCAGTCGTGGACCCAGCAGTGTGTCCGGCCGCCGGATTACGCCGACGCGATCATCCGGTCCGCGATCACCCTCAAGGCCCTCACGTACGACCCGACGGGCGGCATCGTCGCGGCACTCACGACGTCGTTGCCGGAGGACATCGGCGGTGTCCGCAACTGGGACTACCGCTACTGCTGGCTGCGCGACGCGTCGATGACCCTGGAGGCGATGCTCGCGGCCGGCTACACCGAGGAGGCCGCCGAGTGGCGCAGCTGGCTGTTGCGCGCGGTCGCCGGCTCGCCGAGTGACATGCAGATCATGTACGGCGTCGCCGGTGAGACCCGGCTGCCGGAGGACGTACTCGACTGGCTGAAGGGGTACGAAGGCTCGACGCCGGTCCGGATCGGCAACGCCGCCGCGAATCAGCTGCAGCTCGACGTCTACGGCGAAGTCATCGAGGCACTCCATCTGGCCCGGGCCGCCGGTGTCCGCCGCGACCTCGACTCGCTGTCCATCCAGCTGGTGATCGCGAACCACCTCGAGTCGATCTGGGAGCAACCCGACGAGGGGCTGTGGGAGGTGCGTGGACCACGACAGCACTTCACCTACTCCAAGGTGATGTGCTGGGTCGCCTTCGATCGGCTGGCGCGGGTCGCGAGGCGGTGGGGACTGCCCGAGATGGAGCCGCACTGGCGCGCCGTGGCCGACAAGATCCACGACCGGGTCTGCCGCGAGGGCTACAACGACAAGCGGGGTGCCTTCACCCAGGCCTTCGGCAGCAACAAGCTCGACGCGTCGCTGCTGCTGCTGCCCCGACTCGGCTTCCTGCCCACCGACGATCCGCGCATCGTCGGCACCGTCGAGGCCATCCAGCGCGATCTGAGCGAAGACGGGCTGGTCATGCGCTACGAGACATCGGCGTCCGACTCGGCGAGCGAGGTCGACGGCCTGCCAGGTAGCGAAGGCAGCTTCCTCGCCTGCTCGTTCTGGCTGTCCGACGCGCTCTATCGGCTCGGTCGGGTCGACGAGGCCCGCAGCCAGTTCGAGCGGCTGCTCGACCTCCGCAACGATGTCGGGCTGCTCGCCGAGGAGTACGACCCGCGGCACGGCCGCCAGGTCGGCAACTACCCCCAGGCGTTCAGCCACATCGGCCTGGTCTCGACCGCGTACACGCTCAACGGGGTGGTCTCGCTGGGTCAGAGCGCCCGCAGCATGCCGCCATCGACCGGCACGAAAGCCCCGGAGACGAACGACGCCGCCGGCGACAGCAGGAACGCCGCGACCCGGCCGAACTCCTCGGGGCGGCCGTAGCGACGCAGCGGAATCGCCTGCTCGCTGCGGCGGCGGGCCTCGTCGGGATCGCCCGACAGACCGTCGAGTTCGCGGACCCGCTCGGTGTCGACCCGGCCGGGCAGCAGCCCGTTGACCCGGACCCCCTGCGGCCCCAGCTCGTCGGCGAGCGTCTTGGCCGCCATCGCGAGTCCGGGCCGCAGGCCGTTCGACACGGCGAGTCCGGGGATCGGGCTGCGTACCGACGACGAGAGCACGAACAGGATCGAGCCGCCCGCGGACAGACTGGCCGCGACCGTACGCGCGATGCGGAGTGCTCCGAGGAACACCGTCTCGAACGACTCGCGCCAGTCACCGTCGGAGATCGACGTGATCGGCCCGGCCGGCGGTCCGCCGACGCTGATCAGCGCCCCGTCGAGCCGGCCCCATCGGCTCTCGGCGGCGGCGACCAGCCGATCCGGCGTGTGCGGCTCGGAGTTGTCGGCGACGACCGGCTCGCAGTTGCTGGGGCCGAGCACCTCGGTCAGCGGCGCCAGCGATTCGACCGACCGGCTCGAGACCACCAGCTTCGCCCCCTCGCCCACAAGCACCTGCGCGGTCGCGGCCCCCAGTCCCCGGCTTGCCCCAGTGACGATGTAGGCCTGATCCCGCAGTCCTAGATCCATGCGCCTCAGCGTAGGGGGTTTCCAGCTTCCTCGAACTCGGACATGTCGGCCACATCGTCGGCTGGCGGCATCGCACTGGTGTCGAACTGGGTGCGATAGAGATCGGCGTAGAGCCCTTCAGCAGCGAGCAACTCCGCGTGGCTGCCCTGCTCGACGATCCGGCCGTGGTCGACGACGAGGATCCGGTCGGCCTGGCGAACCGTGGACAGCCGGTGGGCGATGATCAGCGACGTCCGTCCCTCGAGCGCGGTGTCGAGGGCCCGCTGCACGGCCTTCTCCGACTCGGAGTCCAGGTGCGCGGTCGCCTCGTCGAGTACGACGATCTGCGGCGCCTTGAGCAGCAGTCGTGCGATCGCCAGCCGCTGCCGCTCTCCCCCGGACAGCCGGTAGCCGCGATCACCGACGATCGTGTCGAGTCCGTCGGGCAGGCTCTCGATGAGCGGCCGGATCTGGGCCGCCTCCAGGGCCGCCATGATCTCGCCGTCGGTCGCGTCCGGTCGCGCGTAGCGCAGGTTGGCCGCGATCGTGTCGTGGAACATGTGGGCGTCCTGAGTGACGTAGCCGACCTGGCGCCGCAGCGACTCCTGGGTCACGTCGCGTACGTCCTCGTCGCCGATCCGGACCCGGCCACCGGTGACGTCGTAGAGCCGGGTCACCAGGTGCGTGATCGTCGACTTGCCGGCTCCGGAGTGTCCGACCAGGGCGACCATCTCACCGGGACGTACGTCGAACGACACGTCGTGCAGCACGTCCTGGTTGGTGCCGTTCATCGGTCCGCTGACCGTCTCGAGGCTGGCCAGCGACACTTCCTCCGCGGTCGGGTAGTGGAAGCGAACCTTGTCGAACCCGATGCTCGCCGGCGCGTCGTCGGGCAGCACCTTCGCGTCCGGGTCGTCCTCGATCATGGACGGCAGGTCCAGCACCTCGAAGACTCGCTCGAAGCTCACCATCGCGGTCATCACGTCGACATGCACGTTGGACAGGCCGGTCAGCGGGCCGTAGAGGCGGCCGATCAGGGCCGCCAGCGCGAGCAGGGTCCCGACCGACAGCGAGCCGTTGACGCCCATGACGCCGCCGATGCCGTACACGAGCGCCGTGGCTAGAGAAGCTACAAGTGTCAAAGCCGTGAAGAAGATCCGGCTGGTCATCGCGACCCGGACACCGAGGTCTCGTACTCCGGCGGCCTTCTCGTCAAACGCCTTGTCCTCGTCGTCGGCGCGGCCGAACAGCTTGACCAGCATGGCTCCGGCGACATGGAACCGCTCGGTCATCGACGAGCCCATCTCGGCGTTGATCTGCATCTGCTCGCGGCTGAGCCCGGCCAGCCTGGCACCGGCCCAGCGCGCCGGGAGGATGAACAGCGGCAGCAACGCGAACGCCACCAGCGTGATCTGCCACGACAGGAACAGCATCGCGCCGACGACCATAAGCAGGCTGACGATGTTGGAGACGACGCCGGACAACGTCGTGGTGAAGGCGCGCTGCGCTCCGACGACATCGCTGTTGAGCCGCGAGACCAATGCGCCGGTCTGCGTACGAGTGAAGAACGCGACCGGAAGTCGTTGGACGTGGCTGAACACATCGGTTCGCAGGTCGTAGATCAGACCTTCACCGATGCGTGCCGAGCACCAGCGCTGCGCCAGGGTGAGGATCGCTTCGAAGACTGCGATCAGCGCTACTCCCAGCGACAGCCACACGACCACGCTGGTGTCGTGCTTCATGACACCGTCGTCGATGATCCGCTTGAACAGCAGCGGCGTCGCCACGACCAGGAGCGCGCCGGCGACGACCATGATGAGGAACGCGACGATCTGGCGGCGGTACGGGCGGGCATACGTCACCACGCGACCGGTCGTACCCGGCGCCAGTCGTTGGCTTGTCACCGACCGGTCCGACGAGTACGAGCGCATCGCCATCCAGCCGCCCATAGTCCCGCTCATCGACCACCTCAACGCCCAGATTGCCCTGCATCTTCCCTCCACACAGTACGAACGGGCTCTGACAGGCGCGTGTTCGCCCAGCGCGAACAGGGCTGTGGCGTGGGTACCTGCAGCAGCGACGGCGCCACCGCCGGAGGCGTGCGCGAATCGTTGACGTGGCAGGCACCGAAGAACGATTCGCGCACGAACCGCGTCGACCCCAACGCCGGCGGCCTCCACCCACTGATCTTGAGGGATTGGGGTAGCGATGGCAGCCGCAATCCCTCAAGATTCGTCGGCGGTCAGGCGATCTTGCCGGCGGGCACGCGTCCGTACCCGGGCAGCAGCTCCTCGACGAGCGCGGTCGTCTGTGCCTCGGCACCCCGGGGCGATCCGTGCCGGCCGATCGCGTCGAACATCTCGGCGGCCAGGCGATGTAGGGCATCGGAGTCGGCGTCGCCCTGGCGGTGGGTCAGTCGCAGCTCGGCCCGCCAGAGTTCCTCGCAGCCGGGCACCATGTCGAGGCCGGTGCGGAGGGATTCGTGGGCGAGGCCGAGGTCGCCGGCGTCGGCCGCGACGCTCGAGACGCGCAGCGCGACGCCGACCACGGTGGTCTGGATGTCTCGCACCGCCGAGATGTTGGCCAGCCACGAGTAGCGATGCGCCGGCAGCTCGTCGAACGCCGGACCCTCGACGCACGACAGCGCTGACGCGAGGTCCATCGTCGGGTCGTCGGCGCGCTCGGCCCGTGCGACGTACGCCTGGAGGACGTGCCAGTCGACCCGGACGTCGCGCAGGTCCAGCCGCCAGCGCTGCTCGTCGTCCTGGAACAGCCGCTGCTGTCCTTCGGCGCCGATGCCGAGCCAGCGTTGTACGTGGCCGATGGCCGCCTCGCGTATCTCGTCGCTGACGCCGCGCGGCCAGATCGCCGAGGCGAGCACGCTGGGGTGGGCGCCGCCCGGGTGCAGGGCGAGGTAGGCGGCGATCTCGGTCGCGAGCTCGACCCGGCCGTCGTCGATGTCGCCGGGCGCCGTGACCGCGACCGGTCCGAGCAACTGCACCGAGACGGCCGCTTCGGCGCCGGGCTTGAGCAGCCGGGTGTCGAAGCCGGGGACGGGCTGCGGTGCGACCCGGGCCGGTATCGCGGAGCGACCGGCGTCGGCCCAGCGGAACAGCTCGACCATCCGGTCGGCCGCTGCCGTCGGTACCCGCTGTGCGGCGACGTCCAGACCGAGCTGCGGATTGGTCAGCCGACCGTCCGGCGTCACGTCCAGCCGCCAGGCTGCGCTCGCGGACTCGCCGACGACGACCGCGGAACTCAACTGGTGTTGGGCGATCGCGGTCGCCAGCCGCTGCTCCTGCTCGACGCTGGTCGGCTGCGCCACCAGGACGACGCCCGGGCTCGACGAGTCGTGGCCGGCCAGCCCGGCGTCGATGTCGTCGACCTGACGGATCCGGTGGGGTGCGAGCGCGGCGACGTTGGCGTGGAAGCCGACCAGGGTCAGCTGTAGCGCGTCGGCCCACGGCGCGGTGGCGAGCTCGAGCGCCATCGACAGGGCGACCTCGTGGGGCGTCGGAGCGGCACCGGCCAGTGCGACCACGCCGGCAGCTCCGGCGAGGTTGGCCAGGACGATCGTGCCGTCTGAAGTACGCCCGACCGTCGCGAGTGTCGGGCACGGCGAGGCGACTCCGGTGGGCGGGTCGAAGCCGTCGCCGACCGCGCGGTCGACCACCCAGGTACGGCCGTCCGGCGAGGACCGCCAGCCCTCGGGGATCGCCATCATCGCCGGCGCCTCGAAGGCGATCGTGAGCGACTGCTCGTTGACGTACGCGGCTCGCACCGGTGGCACCGAATGGCCGGCCTGGTAGCCGCGGTGGGCGAGCTGCCGCATCGAGCGGTCGACCAGCAACGCCGCCGGGCCGTCGGCCGCGAGTCGCAGGTTGGCCTCGTCGCCGGGCTTGAGTCCGCCACCGCCGCCTGGACCGCCGCTCTGCCAGCCGCGCCGGCGGCGAAGCGCGAACAGCAGGCTTGCCGCGACCAGTCCGCCGCCGACACCGAGCGGCGCACCCCACTGGCCGATGCCGCCCTCGTCGGCCGATCCTCCCCAACCGCCGGACTCCGCAGCCTGATCCTGGTCGCCCCGGATCAGTACGTGCTGGTTGTCGCCGTCGTCGCGCTGCACCCGATGCTCGGCATGGTCGTCCAGCTGCCTGGTGTGGTCGTTGCCGCCGCTCAGCTCGATGATGCCGGGGCCCTTGGCGTCGTCAGGCAACTGCAGGATCCAGCCGGGATAGATCAGGTCGGGATCCTGCAGGGAATTGCCGTCCGGCTGCAGGACGTCCTTGTTGAGCTGGTAGATCTCCTTCCACCGCAAACCGTCGTTGAGATAGCGATCGGCGATGTCCCACAGGCAGTCGTACTGCCGGTTGGCCGGTGGCTGCACCTCGTACTTGACGCCCTGCGGGGTCCGGATCGCGAGTCCAGGCTGGAGCTCCGACGGCTTCGGCGGCTGCTGCCTGATCGTGCGCTCCTGCGGTCCGTCCTGGTGCGAGACCTGCGTCGCGTCGCCGCCGGCGGAGTTGTGCGTCGAGGCAACTGCGCTGTGCTCCGCGCTGGGTCCGGTCGCCGCCGTCGCGGTCGGCATCGCGACAGCCGCCGACCCGACCAGCAGCATCGCAGTGGCGACCAGCCGACGGGCAAGGGACTGGGTGCCGACACTGCCGCCGGGAACATGGCGGGCACCGGCGCGCCGGCCCTGTACGAGCTCGACGATCACGCAGATGGTGAAGTGCGCCCAGGCCAGCCAGAGCACCGCCACCAGGATGCCGAGGATCTGTTCGGCGCCCAGCGACTCGGTGAGCCAGTCGCTGCTCGGCGCGGTCGACGGCCAGGGAGCGCCGCCGCCCCACGTCCACAGGGCGTAGGGCACGCCACCGAGCAGTGCCACGATGGCGATCAGCGCCATCAGTCCGCGTAGTCGTTGCGCTGGGCCGGTCACGGCTCTCCCGGGGTCAATTCGGACAGAACACACCGCCATCATCATGCCGCCCGAGAGGGTCACCGGCGACGATCGGCAGGGGCCTAGCCGTTGGTCAGGTCTCGCAGCCGGCCGAGCTGGGCGCGGCGCTCCGCATCGAGCTGGGCGTCGTACGACCGGCCGGCCGCATCGACGAGGAGCGCCTTCGTCGCCTGTACCGCGCCGGCCGGTGCTACCGCCAGGGCCGCGACGAGATCCGCCACGGTCCCGTTGAGCTCGTCCGACGGGACGCAGACGGTGGCCAGCCCGGACTCGACCGCCTCGCGGGCCTCGATCCACCGGCCGGTGGCGCAGACCTCAAGTGCGCCGGCGTAGCCGAGGATCTCGACCAGCGGCTTCGTTCCGCCGAGATCGGGCACCAGACCGAGCGTGGGCTCCCGCATGCAGAATCGCGCGTCCTCGGCGATCACCCGCAGGTCGCAGGCCAGTGCGAGCTGGAAGCCAGCGCCGACGGCAGCGCCCTGGACCGCAGCCACGCTCAGGATGTCGGGCCGCCGCCACCAGGTGAAGGCCGACTGGAAGGTCGCGATCTGCGCCAGTGCTTCGTCGTCGGACAGCGCGGCGATCTCGGCGAAGGTCAGCTCGCCGGCGATGCCCTCCGGTGTCATCAGGCGGCGATCGAGTCCCGCCGAGAACGCCGCTCCTGCTCCACGCACGACCACCACGCGTACGTCGGTGTCGATGGCCTCGCCGATCGCCGCCAGGGCCCGCCACATCGCCGGCGTCTGCGCGTTGCGTACGTCGGGCCGGTCCAGTGTGACGGTCAGGATCGGACCGTCGGCGTCGATGCGGAGGCCGGCCTCGTCGAGCTGTTCCGCAGTGGGATACGGCATGGCCCGACCCTAAGGTGCAGCGGGCACAGGCACGGAGCCGCGGTGCCGGCCGGCTGGATCAGCCAGCTGTCACCGGGCTCCGTGCCCGCCTATCGCGCCGCCAGGGCCGCGGCGGACGCGTCTAGTCGGCTTCGACGAACTGGAAGTACGCCCGATGCTGTTCGCCGTTGTCGAGGGTCAGGACGAACTCACGGCAAGTGTCGACCCAGCCCTCCTCGGTCTGCCACGGGAAGTTGTAGCGTCCCGCGGCATTGCGACTCAGCCCGGAGTCGCCAGGCGTCTCGGCCGCCACCGGAAGCGCTCCCGGCGTGACGTGGTCCGATCCCGGGATCTCGGTGGCCAGCGTCTCGCAGTTGACCTGCCGGGAGTACGGCGAGTTCGCCTGCAGGATGTCCAGCCCGCTGCGACTCGGTTCGTCGAACCGCATCGGCACCGTCTGGCCCGCCGCGACCTGGTTCAGCACCGGCTCGTCCTGCACCTTCCCGACGAACCCGCTGCCACAGGCCGGGTGGGTGTCCATCGCCTCGGCGTTGTCATCGCGGTCGGCACTGCTGCCCTGCTCGGCGCTGAAGCCCAGCCCGCGACGCGCGAACGCCGCCCAGATCATGCACTGGTTCTCGCCACCGGTGAGCGCCTGGTCGGCGGCGAGGATGCCGTTGCGCCCGTCGACGAAGCCCGGGAAGCAGCCCTGCATCTTCATGCCGTCGATCACCAGCTGGTACGCCAGGTTGTTGCCGCCGGTGTCCCACGAGTCGTACATGTTCGGGTTGAAGCCGTACTTGTCGATCATGTTCCAGGTCATGTCCCACAGGATCGATGCCCAGCCGTGTCCCACCTGGTGCGGTGCGACGATGGTCGAGTTGTCCAGCCAGGAGTTGCTCCGGATGCTGTCGTAGGTGAACGGCTGGATCTCCATCGTCCGCGAGTACGGCCGGTTACGGATCCCGTTGTCACCGCGGTCGTCGTTGAACACGACGTAGTTGCCCATGCCGCGAGTGCCGTCCGGGTCGTCGACCTCCGGGTCGATGAGGGCCGCGATCGCGAGGTAGTCGCTCCAGCCCTCGCCCATCTGCTCGACGCCACCAAGGCAGTTGACGGTTGGGCCGCCGGTCAGCCGGTTCGACAGACCGTGGCCGTACTCGTGCATGATCACGCCGATGTCGAAGTCGCCGTCGCGGATGCCCGGGTGCGACGGGTGCTTGCGCACCGTGCCCGTCGTCGGACCGTCGGCGATGGCGGCCTTGATGATCCCGGCGTTGTTCACTCCCACGCTGACGGCCGGAATGTTCGGCCGGCTGGTCGCGACGGAGCCGGACAGCACGGTCGGGCTGTCGTCCGAGCCGTCGCCGACGACAACTGCACTCGCGCCGAGGCCTTCGGCGACCTCGACCCGCTGCACGAACGAGCACAGGCCGGAGCCGGTGCCGCCGTCGGTCAGCACGGCCCAGTCGCCCGAGGGCAGGTCCGCCGGATACTGGCTGGCCTGGCAGCCGGAGCCGGCGTAGACGAACGTCAGTCCGCTCAGGCCGGCCGTCGTCGGTGCCGGAGTGAATCGGGCCCAGCGAGCGCCGAAGTCACCCAGACCGTCGATGAGCACCTGGTTCTGGAACCCGAACTGGTTGCCGGGCCACAGGTACATGCGCATTCTCGGGAAGCTCGTCGCCGAGCCGTCGACCGGCGTACGGAAGTTGGCGTTGTTCAGGCCGGCGCCGCTCTGCGCCTGGCAGCGCACCTCGTCGTCGCCGAATCCGCCACGGCCGTAGTTGTTGGACTGGAAGTTGCCGGACGCCTCGTCGAACCCGTAGCGGTACCACAGGTCGTGGATCGAGTTGCACCAGAAGAACAGGTTCTCCACGGTGGCGTCGCGGTAGTTCTGCGGCTGCTCGTTCAGGTCCACCGGACTGTCGAACGTCAGGCTCGAACCACCGTCTGGCTGGCCGCCGAAGTCGGGCGAGTCGTCGCCGTCCTCGTCGAGGTACGCGCGGACGTTGTTGCCCCGCGTGATGCTGTACTCCGGTCCCGGAGCGCCGTTGGTGTCGTGCCAGCCGAAGGGAGACGCCAGGCCGTCGGCCGGGTTCGAGAACAGCACTCGGCCGTCCTCGAGCGGGCTCTCCTGCGGGTAGGCGCGATAGCTCGACCCGTCCTGCACCTGGTTGGGCGACACCCACTCGGTACGGCCGGTTGCGAGGTTCTCGGCAGCCGCCGAGTCGGCGTTGCTGGTCCGGGCCAGCGAGTTCTCCAACGCCTTGCGCGGAGTCGAGACCACCCAGTCGTCGGCGTAGAGCAGGTCGCCGGTGCGGGCGTCGACGGTGGCGTTCCAAAGGTGGTCGCCGGAGGGGTCGTCGATTACCAGCTGCCAACCCAGGCGCAGTCCGTCCTTGGTCGGCTGCCAGACCTGCTGGGCCGGGATCGGCGAGTTGGACACGCTGCCGCCGGACAGCGTCGCCTCGCCACCGGGCTGAGCCGACTGCACGACCCGTACGTTGCGCGGCTGCACCAGGTCGAGCTCGTCGGCCGCGGCGTCGACCGCCTGCACAGCTGCGAGGTCGGCAGCGCCGGACGCGGACTCCTTGAGGCCCGACTCCAGGCTGTTGCCGACGTAGAGGATGCTGCCGTCGGGGTTGACGTTGACCGTGGCCTGGCCGCCGAAGACCTCAAGCCCCCGGAAGCGCTGGTTGACGCTGACGTGGGTCACGCCGGTCTCTCGGCTGGGGTAGCTCGACAGAACGACGAGGTCGCTGACATCCGCAGCGGTCACCCCGAGGTCATTGGCGTGCTGCTGGACGTACTTGATCGCGAGATCTTTGGGACTCGCATCGGCGGCCGACCCCGAGCCGGCGTCGATGCTGCCTCCGTTGGCGGCGGGCGCTGCGACCACGGCGCCTGGGATCACCAGGGCCGCCGTGGCAGCGATGACTAAGGAACGTAGGGACACTGTGACTGCCCTTCCTTCGGGTGAAGGCGTCGCCGGCTGGCCTTGCCCGCCGACGCGGATCGGGCGCCCGAAAGAAGTCTCGTGCCGACGACGCGCCCGCGCGTTTGCGGTATGAAATGTGACGCCTTTGGCGAAGATAAAAGGCGCGGGCCGGTGGTGCGTCAATCCTCTACTCGCCGGTAACAAGAAAGTTCCGTCAGTCGTAGCAGGCGCACCGCAGTGCCTTCGACAGATCGACGTATTGGCTGAAAAGTGATCGATCGTCGCGGGACTCAGGCCAGCGCGACCAACTCGGTGTAGTCCTCGTTCCAGAGGTCCTCGACCGCGTCGGGCAGGATCAGCACCCGATCCGGCGACAGCGCCTCGACCGCTCCCTCGTCGTGGGTCACCAGCACGATGGCCCCCTCGTAGGTACGGATCGCACGCAGCACCTCGTCACGCGATGCCGGGTCGAGGTTGTTGGTCGGCTCGTCGAGCAGCAGGACGTTCGCGCTCGACACGACCAGCGTCGCCAGGGCCAGCCGGGTCTTCTCGCCGCCGGACAACACCCGGGCCGGCTTGTGCGCGTCGTCGCCGGAGAACAGGAACGAGCCGAGCACCCGCCGCCGCGTCGGGTCGTCGAGGTCCGGGGCGGCCGACGCCATGTTCTCGGCCACGGTGCGGTCGAGCTCCAGCGTCTCGTGCTCCTGCGCGTAGTAGCCGAGCTTCAGTCCGTGCCCGGGCTCCACCACACCGGTGTCGGGTGGCTCGAGTCCGCCGAGGATCCGCAGCAGGGTCGTCTTGCCGGCGCCGTTGAGGCCGAGTACGACGACCCGGCTGCCCTTGTCGATCGCCAGGTCCACGTCGGTGAAGACCTCGAGCGAGCCGTACGACTTGCTGAGACCGTCGGCCCGCAACGGCGTCTTGCCGCTCGGTGCCGGGGATGGGAAGCGGATCTTCGCGATCCGATCGCCGCGTCGCTCGGCCTCGAGCCCGCCGAGCAGCCGCTGCGCCCGTCGCTCCATGTTGTGCGCCGCGCTCGCCTTCGTGGCCTTGGCCCGCATCTTGTCGGCCTGCGCCATCAGCGCCGACGCCTTCCGCTCGGCGTTGGCCCGCTCGCGGTGCCGCCGCCGCTCGTCGGTCTCGCGCTGCTGCAGGTAGGCCGACCAGCCGAGGTTGTACTGATCCAGTGCGGCCCGGTTGGCGTCCAGGTGGAAGACCCGGTTGACCGTGTGCTCCAGCAACGCGGCGTCGTGGCTGATCACCACGAGTCCGCCGCGATGGGCCGCCAGGAAGTTGCGCAACCAGACGATCGAGTCGGCGTCGAGGTGGTTGGTCGGCTCGTCGAGCAGCAACGTCTCGACGCCGGAGAACAGGATCCGGGCCAATTCGACCCGTCGCCGCTGGCCACCGGAGAGCGTACGAAGCTGCTGGCTGAGCACGCGGTTGGGCAGACCGAGGCTGGCTGCGATGACGGCCGCCTCGGCCTCGGCCGCGTAGCCGCCACCGGCGTGCAGCTCGGCGTCGGCGTTGGCGTAACGGCGCATCGCGCGATCACGGTGCTCCGGGTCGTCCGAGGCCATCTCGGCTTCGGCGGTGCGGAGTCGCTTGACGACGCTGTCGAGTCCGCGCGCCGACAGGATGCGCTCCTGGGCGCTCACCGACAGGTCGCCGGTTCGCGGATCCTGCGGGAGGTAGCCGACCGATCCGCTCCGGGTCACGCGACCCGCGGCCGGCTGGCCCTCGCCGGCCAGGATGCGCGTGAGGGTGGTCTTGCCGGCGCCGTTACGGCCGACCAGACCGACCCGGTCGCCGGGTCCGATCCGGAACGAGGCGCTGGACAGCAGAAGGAGGGGACCGGCGCGGACCTCGAGTTCGTGCGCAGTCAACATGAGAAAGGCTCCAGAGTGGGAAGGCGCGTACGGGACAAAAGGGACTGTGCTGGGCGTACGTGTGCCCTAGTCCGCGACGCGCACCTGGAGCAGCATGCCGCTCAGTCTACGGGCTCCCCCGCTCCGGACGCTCCTCGGTTTTGCGCACTCGTCGTTGGTGCTCGTCCGTCCGCACCCACAACGACTGCGCAAAACCGAGTCGGGATGCGTACGTCAGGCCAGCTCGTTGAGGGTGATCCGGGCGGCTCGGGCGGCGCCGATCGACTCGTCGAGCACTCGGCGACGCGGATTCGCCACGTCGAGCCAGCGCGCCGCCATCCGATCGGTCAGGACCGCACCATGTCGGGCCGCGTCGAGCACCTGACTGACCAATGCCCGATCGCCGCCGCCGACTACCGGTCCGGGCCAGTCGCCGAGCACGTCGTCCACGGCCCCGGCGGCTGCCTTGGCCAGCGCGGCGGCCTGGTTGGCCCGCCGTCGCGCGAACCGCTTCTGGCTCTGACCACCGGCCTTGGTCTGGCCCTGGACGTAGCGGGTGCCGCTTCGCGACCCGGCCAGCGTCGCCGCCTCGACCCGTCCGATCGCGAAGCCGCCCCGGCGTACCAGGATCAGGCCAAAGGTGTCGAAGCCGAGCGCGGCGGCCGACACGCTCGACCCGTCGAGCCGCTCCGGCAGCGGACCGGTCAGCTGGATCGTCGCCGTCGCGCCGTCGTCGGCTCTGGCGAGCGCGGCGTCGTCGACCGGCTCCCAGGTCAGTGCACCGTGCCGCTCCGCGAAGCGGTCGATCCAGCCGGCGAGGCGTTCGGCCTCGACCGTGATCGTCCGGGTCTGCGACGCGGTCACCGTCAGGCCGCGCTGTGCCGGCGATAGCCGGGGATGAGCTCCTCGACCAGCGCCTCGGTCTCCGCGGTCGCACCGGCCGGCGAACCGTGGTGCTCGATCGCGGAGTACATCTCGTCGGCGACCGCACGGACGTCAGTGCGGCTGCCCAGCTTCGCGGCCAGTCGAAGGGCGTCCTGCCAAAGGTTCTCGGCGGCGGGCGCGACCTCGAGGCCCCGCAGAATCGCATCGCG
>DATFRX010000421.1:0-2541 GCA_035262905.1 Nocardioidaceae bacterium | reverse complement strand
CGGGACGCCCAGCCGTTTCGAGCCGGGGCTCGCGTCGTGGTCGGCGCCGACGGCTTCCGCTCCACGATTGCCGGCAGCGTGGGCGCACCGGTCGAGCGCGCCGGCGAGTCGGCCACCGCGGTTACCTACGGATACTGGTCGGGCCTGGAGACCGACGGCTACGAGTGGAACTTCCGACCCAACGCCGCCTCGGGCGTCATCCCGACCAACGGCGGCGAGGCTTGCGTGTTCGTGAGCGCCCGGCCCGACCGCATCGGTCGCGGTGGCTTGCGGGTCCTCAATCGCATCATGGCAGAGTCGAGTCCCGACCTCGCCAGCCGGCTGGCTGTTGCTGTACCACCGTCCGAGTTGCGCACGTTCCCGGGCCTGCGGGGCTACAGCCGGCGGTCCTGGGGTCCAGGCTGGGCTCTGGTCGGCGACGCGGGGTACTTCAAGGACCCGCTGAGTGCGCACGGGCTGACTGATGCGTTGCGCGACGCCGAATTGCTCGCCCGGGCACTCGTCGCGGTGTTCGTCGAGGGCGCCGCCGAGCGGGACGCCCTCGCCGGCTACCAGCAAACCCGGGATGAGCTCTCTGCCGAGCTGTTCGACGTCATGGACGTGATCGCCGGCCACGGCTGGACCGACGCCGAGATCCCCGATCTACTCCTGCGGCTCAGCGCTGCGATGACCGGAGAGGTCGAGGCGCTGGCTGCGCTCCCGCCTCTCGGCCCGTCGCGGGCTGCCTACGCCGGGGCCGCCGGCTGTAGCTGACGGCGGCTGGCGAAGTGGTCAGGCCGGCGAAGGCCGGACGACGGTCGATCCAGATCACCGGGAAGTCGGACGCAGGACGACGGGTCGGCCAGGTCACCCGGTAGGCGGACAACGGGCCGGCCAAGATCACTCGGGTAGTCGGAAGCCGAGCTCCCGCTGCGCGGCGAGCCAGCGCTCGATCTCATCCGGGTGGCGAGGCAGGCCGGCCGACAGGTTCTCCGGGCCGTCCGCCGTCACGAGGATGTCGTCCTCGATCCGCACGCCGATGCCCTGCAACTCGGCCGGCGCGAGCTCGTCATCCTCCTGGAAGTAGAGGCCAGGCTCGACGGTGAAGACGTGCCCCTCTTCGATCGTGCCGTCGCGGTACTTCTCCCGCCGTGCCTGCGCGCAGTCGTGCACGTCGATCCCCAGGTGATGCGAAACTCCGTGCAGCGACCACCGCCAGTACAGCATCGACTCCTTGTCGAGCGCCTCGGCGACCGGCACCGGGAGCAGGCCCAGATCGTGCAGGCCCTGGGCCAGCACCTCCGCGCAGGCCGCCATGATCTCGGAATGGTCGGCGCCGGGCTTGACCACATCGATGCCGGCCTGCTGGGCCGCGTAGACGATGTCGTAGACCTCGCGCTGCAGCGGCGTGAACTTCCCGCTCACCGGGATTGTCCGGGTGACATCGGCCGTGTAGAGCGCGTTGTTCTCCACGCCCATGTCCATCAGCACCAGCTCACCGGGCCGGATCCGGCCGTCGTTGCGGGTCCAGTGCAGTTTGGTGGCGTCAGAGCCGCCGCCGACGATCGACAGGTAGCCCACGTCGTTGCCGTCATGGCGGGCTCGGAGCCCGAAGATCCCCTCGGGCAGCCGCTCCGAAACCGCGCGGTCCACCGGCAGCACGCGGACTACGTCCTCGAACCCGCGCACGGTGGTGGCGATCGCGTCCCGAAGCTGCGCGATCTCCCAGGCGTCCTTGACCATCCGCAGCTCCGACAGCGCGGTCGCAAGGGCCTGATCGCGGTCGTCGCTCGTCTCGTCCACCCCGACGGCCCCGTCCACGGACGGCTCCAGCCCGCGGAGCACCCGGGTGGTGGTGGCGTCAACTCCGGTCAACATTGACTCGAGGTCGTCAATGTCGGCCACCTCGATGCCTAGCTGGATCGAGGTCTCGGCCGGCGACATCCGCCGACCGATCCACAGCTCCCCGACGACGCTGTTGCGATAGAACTCGTCGGTCTCCTTGGAGCTGCGCGGTCGCTGGTAGAGCACCGCATCGTGCCCATCACCGCTGGGGCGCATGACGAGCACGGCCTCGGGCTCGTGCTGGCCGGTCAACCAGACGAAGTCGGTGCCGGGCCGGAACCGGTACTCGGTGTCGTTCGCCCGGATCGGTGGGTAGCCGGTCGGGATCACCAGCGTTTCGCCGGGAAACTGCGCGCTCAGTGCAGCCCGCCGGGCGGCGTAGTGCTCGACCTGTTCGACCGGTGACACATCGAGCGGTCGCTCGTTCCATCCGGTGGCCATGTACGCCTTGAGCCGATCCGGAAGTTCGATGCGGTTGACGATGTTCGGCATGCGGCGGTTCATCTTGAGTCCTCGGGAGCGAGCCGACTGGAATCCGATCCAGGATTGAGACTAATGAGCCTGTACAGAACGCATCGCGGGCCCGGTCGCCCGAGGAGACACAGCAGCGACCGGGCCCCGAGATCGTTCGTCGGGACTCGCGACTAGGCGTGCGAGCAGGTCACCTGAGGATTCCAGTCGTCGAAAGTGCCGCGCGAGTTGTGCTTCCAGACCCAG
>DATFRX010000420.1:0-5093 GCA_035262905.1 Nocardioidaceae bacterium | reverse complement strand
ACCAGGGAGCACTCGACGCGGTCAGCTCGCTCGACCTGGACCGGCTCGCCTGGCTCGCCGATCTGGCCGACGCCTGCCTCGTCGTCAACGACGGCGATCGCCTCACGGGCTTCGCGATCATGATCGGGGCGGGCACGGCGTACGACAGCATCAACTACGCCTGGTTCACCGAGCGCTACGACGACCTCGGCTATCTCGACCGGATCGTCGTGGACCCGGCGTACCGGCGGACCGGCGTCGGGTCGAGCCTCTACGACGCGGCCGAGGGTGCATCCAGCCGACACGGGCGCATGACGCTGGAGGTCTACGCCGAGCCACCCAATCCGGCCTCGCTCGCCTTCCACCGCGCTCGCGGCTACGCCGAGGTCGGCCGGCTCGGCCAGGCCAACGGCAAGACCTGCGCGATGTTCGTCAAGGAGCTCTGACGGGCGAGAGTCTTGCATCCGCGGTTGCCATCGCGACCACAACTGCAAGACCCTCATGGGCGATGACGGACTACGCGCTGCGGCCGGCGACCGATGACGATCGGGAGTTCGCCTACGCGCTCAACAAGGCCGCGATGCGCGACTACGTCACCGATCTGGGGTTGGGACGAAGCCTGGCAGCGCGACTACTTCGACCGCCACTGGGATCCGGCCGGCACGCAGATCGTGACCCGCGACGGCCACGACATCGGCGTCCTGAAGCTCGAGGAGCGGACCGAGGCCACCTACATCGGGCTGGTCGAGATCCGTCCGGACCACCAAGGAGGCGGCATCGGCGGCGAGATCGTACGAGACGTGGTCGATGACGCGGCTCGACGTGGGCGGCCGGTCGAGCTCGACGTGCTGTCGGTCAACACGCGCGCCCAGGCGCTCTATCGACGGCTCGGATTCGCCGAGCAGTATCGCCACGGGGACGACGACGTCAAGATCCGGATGCGCCACGACGCCTCAGCGGGCGCGACTGATCCGACAGCCCATTCGGAGTAGGTTGCCCACGTGCCGTACTCCGCCGACGACCTCCGCGAGATTCTCGAGATCGACCTGTCGGCATTGCGCGAGCTGCAACTCGAGCGGCTGCGCTGGTCACTCCACCAGGCGTACGACAACGTCGAGCACTACCGGCAGGCGTTCGACGCCGCCGGCGTACATCCGGACGACCTGACCGAGCTGGCGGATCTTCGGCGCTTTCCATTCACCGCCAAGGCCGACCTGCGCAACAATTACCCCTTCGGCATGTTCGCCGTGCCACGCGAACACGTGACACGGGTGCACGCCTCCTCCGGCACAACCGGGCGACCGACCGTCGTCGGCTACACCGCTGACGACATCGACACCTGGTCCGACGTGATGGCGCGGTCCATCCAGGCCGCCGGTGGACGGCCTGGCGACATCGTCCATGTCGCCTATGGATACGGGCTGTTCACCGGCGGTCTCGGGGCTCACTACGGCGCCGAACGGCTCGGCTGCACGGTGGTCCCGGTGTCCGGTGGCATGACCGAGCGCCAGGTCCAGCTCATCCACGACTTCGAGCCGCGGATCATCATGGTGACGCCGTCGTACTTCCTCGCCATCGTCGACGAGATGACTCGCCAAGGGATCGACCCGGCCGGTACGTCGCTCGAGATCGGCATCTTCGGGGCCGAGCCCTGGACCGACCAGATGCGGGCCGAGATGGAGCAGCGCTGCGGCATCGACGCGGTCGACATCTACGGGCTGTCCGAGGTGATGGGCCCCGGCGTGGCGCAGGAGGCCGGTGCCACCAAGGACGGGCTGCACATCTGGGAGGACCACTTCTATCCCGAGGTGATCGACCCGACTACCGGCGACGTGGTGCCCGACGGCACCGAGGGCGAACTCGTCTTCACCTCGCTCACCAAGCAGGCGATGCCGGTGATCCGCTATCGCACCCGCGACCTCACCGCGCTGCTGCCCGGATCGGCCTATCCCGCCTACCGGCGAATGCACAAGATCACCGGCCGCGACGACGACATGATGATCGTGCGTGGCGTGAACGTGTTCCCGACCCAGATCGAGGAGCACATCCTGGGGGTCGACGGACTCGCTCCGCACTACGTCTGCGTGCTGACCCGGCCCGGGCGGCTCGACGAGCTGACCGTACGGGTCGAGTCGGCGTCCGACGCGATCGCCGATGTCGAGCGGACCACGCTGGCCCGGGTGCTGGCCGAGCGGGTGAAGAAGTCGATCGGCGTCACGATCACCGTCGACGTGGTCGATCCCTATGCCCTGCAGCGTTCGCTCGGCAAGGCCAGGCGGATCGACGACCAGAGGGGACTTCAGTGAGCCCGGCCGCCATCGGTTTTGCGCACTTGTTGTGGGTGTCGGACGCTTGGCACCCACAACAAGTGCGCAAAACCGCCAGGGGGACGGCGGCGCGCAGTGAGTGACGACGCGCAGCAGGTCGCCGAGGCGGCCGCGGCCGCGATGTGGAAGGACGACCAAGCGAGTCAGGCGTTAGGCATGCGCGTCGTCACGGTCGGCCCCGGCCGGGCCGTGTTGAGCATGACGGTCCGCCCCGACATGACCAACGGCCACGGCATCGGGCACGGCGGGTTCACCTTCGCCCTTGCCGACTCCGCATTCGCGTTCGCGTGCAACTCCTACGACCGGCGTACGGTGGCCGCCCGCTGCGACATCGCGTTCCTGGCGCCGATCCGAGAGGGGGACGAGCTGGTCGCCGAGGCAGTCGAGCGCCATCGGGCCGGGCGCAATGGCATCTACGACGTCGCCGTACGCCGTGGTGATGAGGTCGTGGCGGAGTTCCGCGGTACGTCGCGCGAGGTGGGTGGCTCGCTCACCGACTCATGACGTTCGACCGCCGTACGACGAGCCAGATCGGCACCGCCACGACCAGTGCCAGGGTGCCGAGCGGCAGCACGAGTCCGAACACGTGCGCGACGCCCTGGACGAACGTCACGAGGCCAGACCAGCCGCTCTTGATCCCGTCGACGAATCCGGCCTGATCGCCGTCGTCGGAGACCAGCGCAGGTGCCTCGTCGGGCCGGGTGATCGACACCTGGATGGTCGACAGCGCGGTCTGCCGTCCGAGGCTGCGCTGCTGCGCCTGGAGCGACTCGAGGTCGGCCTGCCGCTGGGACAGCTCGGACTCCAGCCGGATGATGTCGCCGAGCGTGTTGGCCCGGCTGAAGAGCAGTCGCAGCTGGTCGATCGACCGCTGGGCACTGTCGACCCGGGCGTTGACGTCGGCGACCTTGGTGGTGACGTCCTCGGTCGACGTCTGCTCCCGGACCAGCACGCCGAGGCCGGTGATGGCGTCGACCGCCGGGTCGAAGTTGTCGACCGGCACCCGGAGCGTGACACTCGCGGTCTTCGTGTGCCCCTCGTCGTCGGTCTGGGCGTCCTCGCTCTCGACGATCCCCCGCTGCGCCGAGACGACCCCGTCGATGCCGACCAGGACCTTGTCGATGTCCTTGGACTCGAGGGTGATCGTGCCGGTCTTGATCAGCTTGCGATCGAGGAGCAGCCCGAGGCTGGACGCCGAATCGCCGCTGCCGGGCGCCAGCCCCGCCTCGTTGTCCGCCGCGGACGCACGCGCCGCCGTCTGGCCGCCGCTCCCTTCCTGGAATCTCTCGTCCGACGCACTGCTGCCCGACGAATCAGCCCCGCTCCCGCTGTTGCCGGTGCATGCGGAAAGCACGACCAGACCGACAGCGGCGACACCTGCCCACAGTCCTCGGCTCATGAGCCGACCAGAGTTCGCCATGGCGCTAGGACGCCGCCGCCGCGCTGTGGGCTCCCTCACATCGCGGTGAGACCCAACCGTGACGTCACCGTCGCCGGTCGTACATCACAGTGTTCGGATTACGACGTCGCGGTGTCCTCGGTCTGCGCCTCGGCGACGACCGCAGCGGCGGCCTCGGCGCTGAGCGCGTGGCGGGAGATCTTCTCGTAGCCCGCGAGCCCTTCCTCGAGCCGCTGTACGACCCGGTCCTCGGCCAGGGCGATGATCGCCGATTGACCCGGGTCGAGGCTCTCGCCGATCGCCTTGAGGTCCTCGTCCTTGAAGCCCTTGTCGCGGATCTTGCCCCAGATGCCGCCGGCGCCACCGCCGACAGCCGCGCTGGCCAGGATCGCCGGCGGGAAGATCAGGCCGACCAGACCGCCCGCGATCGCACCGCGTTTGGCCCACGTCTTACCGCTCGGATCGGCGGTCTCCTCGAACTTCACCTTGCCGTCGGCCCGGCGTACGACAGCGACCGCGTCGATCAACTCGATCGTGCCTTCTCGATGCAAAGTGCGGAAATCCTTCAACGCGGTCCCGGCCTGAGCCTCGTTGTCGAAGACGGCGATAAAGACTTCCACGGCGTTGTCTGTCATGTGAATCTCGCCTCCTGCGGCGAGGCTAGGCACCGCGACTGTCCCCAGACCTCATCTGCT
This sequence comes from Nocardioidaceae bacterium, assembly GCA_035262905.1. Classification (GTDB taxonomy): domain Bacteria; phylum Actinomycetota; class Actinomycetes; order Propionibacteriales; family Nocardioidaceae; genus DATFRX01. The sequence goes on along the minus strand of DATFRX010000420.1, from coordinate 693 downwards.
CCGGGTGAGACGAGCCGAGATCAGGCAGCGCGAGCGCGCGCGACCCGGTCGGCGATGCTGTGGTCGCGTACCCACTCCGCGGCCAGACCCTCGGGATCCTCGGCGGCCAGCTGCAGCCGGGCCCGACGGCGGTAGCGCAGGATCTGGACGACACCGAGCGTCCACACGAGGTATTGGGTGGCCATCGCGATCTTGAACGCGTCGGGCGAGTAGCTCGATCCGCTGCCCGGCGAGGCCACGTCCAAGACGATGCCGATCGCCACGATGAGGAGCAGGCTCGCGATGAACCCGCCCTGGTTGACGATGCCGGTGGCGCCGCCGAGCCGATGCGGCGGGTTGAACGTACGCGCGAAGTCGAAGCCGACCATCGACGCCGGGCCGCCGACGCCCAGCGACAGCATCAACGCGGCCAGCAGCCACACCGGAGCCGATCCGGGCCAGGCCAGCACCAGGGTCCACATCGTCACGATCGCCGCGATCACGATGAGCACGACCGACGAGCGATGGAACGGACGCCGAGCGACCAGGGAGCCGATCAACGGTCCGCTGATCAGGCTGGCGACGGTGGCCAGCGTCAGCAGCAGACCGGCTTCGCTCCCCGACAGCCCCTCACCCTGAACGAAGAACGGGTAGCCCCACAGCAGCACCATGGCGGTGACGCTGGACATCGTCGTGAAGTGCGTCCACAGGCCG
>DATFRX010000419.1:0-8150 GCA_035262905.1 Nocardioidaceae bacterium | reverse complement strand
GCCCGGTCGCGCCATCGTCGGCCCGTCGATGTGCACGCTCTACGAGGTGGGCACGGTCAAGCGGGTGCCGCTCGACGGCGGTGCCACGCGTACCTACGTCGCGGTCGACGGCGGCATGAGCGACAACCTCCGGACCGCGCTCTACGACGCGGACTACTCCTGCACACTCGCGTCGCGGCGATCCGATGCGCCGCCGGTGCTGGCTCGCGTCGTCGGCAAGCACTGCGAGTCCGGCGACATCATCGTCAAGCACGAGTTCCTCCCCGGTGACGTCGCGCCGGGCGATCTGATCGCAGTGCCGGGCACGGGGGCCTACTGCCGTTCGCTCGCCAGCAACTACAACCACCTGCCTCGGCCCGGGGTCGTGGCGGTGCGGGACGGCAAGGCTCGGCTCGTCGTGCGCCACGAGACCGAGGACGACCTGCTGCGGCTGGACGTCGGCCCATGAGCGTCGCCGCCCCGCCCTGCCTCGGTTTTGCGCACTTGTTGTTGGTGTCAGGCGTCGCGCACCCCCAACTAGCGCGCAAAACCGGGACGGCTCCAGGGGACTCGCGATGAGCACCGGGCAACTGCCGACGCTGCGAGTCGGACTGCTCGGCTGCGGCAACGTCGGAACCGAGGTCGTACGCATCCTCCGGACCGAGGCCGACGAGCTCGCCGCCCGGGCCGGAGCCCGACTGGAGCTCGCCGGTGTCGCGGTTCGCCGGCCCGGCCGGGCCCGCGACGTCGACCTGGACCCGAGCCTGCTCACCACGGACGCCCACGGACTCGCGACCCGTGACGACATCGACCTGGTCATCGAGGTGATCGGCGGCATCGAACCGTCCCGGAGCCTGATCCTGGCCGCCCTGGACAACGGCGCGTCGGTCGTCACGGCGAACAAGGCGCTGCTCGCCGAGGACGGTGAGACCCTGTTCGCCGCCGCCGAGAAGGCCGGTCGCGACCTTTACTTCGAGGCGGCCGTCGCCGGCGCGATCCCGATCCTCCGGCCGCTGCGCGAGTCGCTCGCCGGCGACCGGGTCGAGCGGGTGATCGGCATCGTCAACGGCACGACCAACTACATCCTGGACAAGATGACGACGACCGGCGCCGGCTTCGCCGAGGCGTTGGAGGAGGCCCAGTCACTCGGTTACGCCGAGGCCGATCCGACCGCTGACATCGAGGGTTTCGACGCCGCCGCCAAGGCCGCCATCCTGGCCGGTCTGGCGTTCCACACCCGGGTCACGGCCGCCGACGTCTATCGCGAGGGGATCACCGACGTCACGGCCCGAGACGTAGCTTCGGCGGCCGAGATGGGCTGCGTCGTCAAGGCACTGGCGATCTGTGAGCTGCGCGAGACCGGTCAGGGCCAGGCCGTGTCGGTCCGGGTGCATCCGGCGATGATTCCGGCCGGGCACCCGTTGGCGAGTGTGCGCGAGGCGTACAACGCGGTCTTCGTGGAGAGCCAGGCGGCGGGACAGCTGATGTTCTACGGGCCGGGAGCCGGTGGCGCGCCGACCGCCTCGGCCGTGCTCGGCGATCTCGTCACCGTCGCCCGGAACCGGCTGGACGGCACCACCGGTGTCGGGGAGTCGACCCATGCCCAGCGCGAGGTGCTGCCAATGGGGGAGGCCCGGACCCGCTACCACATCGCGATCGACGTGGACGACCGCGCGGGCGTGCTGGCCGCGGTCGCGACCGAGTTCGCCAGCCACGACGTCTCGATCCAGACCGTGCGCCAGGAGGGCCGCGGTGTTGACGCCGAGCTGGTGATCGTGACGCACCGAGCGGCCGACGCAGCGCTGTCGGCCACGGTGAGCGGGCTGCGGAAGATGCCGATGGTGCACGCGGTGACCTCGGTGATGCGGGTGGAGGCCGAAGGCGAGTGAGCTCATGACGTGGCGTGGCGTGGTCGAGGAGTATCGGGACTGGCTGCCGCTCGCCCCGGACGCACCGGTGGTGAGCCTGGCCGAGGGCGGCACCCCGCTGCTGGAGTCGGCCTGGCTGTCCGAGCGGACTGGCGCCCGGGTGTGGCTCAAGGTCGAGGGCGCCAACCCGACCGGCTCGTTCAAGGACCGTGGCATGGCGGTGGCGATGTCGGCGTCCCTCGCGGAGGGGGCGAAGGCCTGCGTCTGCGCGTCGACCGGCAACACGTCGGCGTCGATGGCGGCGTACGCCGGGCGAGCCGGTCTGACCGCGATCGTGGTCGTACCCGACGGCAGTGTCGCCGCCGGCAAGCTCACCCAGGCCTTGGTACACGGCGCCACCGTCGTCCGGATCCGATCCGGGTTCGACGACTGTCTCGTCGTGGCGCGCCAGCTGGCCGAACGCTATCCGGTCGCGCTGCTCAACTCGGTCAATCCGGTGCGCCTCGAGGGCCAGAAGACCGCTGCCTTCGAGATCGTCGACCAACTCGGCGAGGCGCCGGACATCCACGCGCTGCCGGTCGGTAATGCGGGCAACATCTCGGCGTACTGGAAGGGCTATCGGGAGTACGCCGCGGCCGGTCGCAGTGGGGTGAAGCCGGTCATGTGGGGATTCCAGGCCGCCGGCGCGGCGCCGCTCATCGACGGTGTGGCGATCGAGAAGCCCGACACGGTGGCCTCGGCGATCCGGATCGGCAACCCGGCGTCGTGGCGGCTGGCAGTGGCGGCGCGTGACGAATCCGGCGGCCGCTTCGAACCGGTGGATGACGTCGACATACTGCGGGCCCAGCGAGAGATCGCCCGCCGCGACGGCGTCTTCGTCGAGCCGGCGTCGGCCACCGGAGTCGCGGGCCTGCTCACCCTGGCCGCCGCCGGTCAGGTGCCGCGGGGCGCTCGGATCGTGGTCACCCTGACCGGTCACGGGCTCAAGGACACCGCCACCGCGCTCGACGCCCTCGGCCCGGCCGAGCCGGTCGTCGTCGACCCGGACGCCGACGCGGTGGCCGACGCGGCCGGGCTGACCGACTAGCGGCGGCAGCTGCGCGGGCCGACGCGAAGTGTTGGCGTGAAACTGCCGGCGCCGCCCGATGTTGGTGCAACTTCGCACCAACTCTTCGGCGGCGTCGGGGAAGTTGGCGTGAGATGCGGGGTTCGGCGCGTCCGGATGCTGTATCTCCCGCCAACTCTCGTGTCTGCGCGAGCGGGTGGGCTAGGGGAACTAGCAGGCTTGCGGCGGCGAGGGATGCTCGGCGGACGTTCGCGAAGGCGCGCCGCCGTCGGTTAGAAGTTGGCGTGAGATGCAGGATTCGGCGCGTCCGGATGCTGTATCTCCCGCCAACTCTCGAGTCTGAGCGACCGGCCAGCGTCAGAACAGGCTCATCTGCACCGGGGTGTATGGCGACTCGAACCGGCCGAGAGTGAGCCGGCAGCCCGCGACGGAGCCGAGGTCGACGACGTACCGGACCTCGTCGGCCCCCGGCCGCAGTCGCGCCAGCAGCGTCGACCCGGCGACGGCGTCGATGAAGAACCCATGGTCGCCGACGCGCAGGTCGTGGGGGTACGGCAGCCAGCCGCCGGTCGGGACGTCGGCGAAGAACGCCTCGCTCACCTCGGGCCGCGTCCACACCGCCTCGGTCGAGTCGACGCCACTCCGGCCCGGATGCGAGCCGACGACGTCGGCCGCCTGCGCCACGGCGTCGCGGTGCTCGGACCGGACGGCGTCGGGCGGAGCGGGCCGTTCCAACGCGGTGAGCTTGGCCGCCCGCCGCTTGGTCTGCGAGAGACCGGCATGTTCGGTGATCGCGTCCTCGATGACTCGGGCGACGCGGCCGTCCGGCACCCGCGCGACGTAGCTCGCCAACGCGGCACCCTGCTCGTCGAGGCGCGAAACCTGCCGGCCGTTCGAGGCGGTGCCGACCTTGCTCGTGGCGTCCGCGAAGGTGGCGACGTAGACCCAGTGCGGCTGGTCCAGATGGCGGGCGAGCGCATCCGGGACATACCCGCCCAGATGAGCATGGTGCGCGAAGCGGAACTCGTCCCGCGCGACACACTCCTCGCACTGCTGGCCGGACGTCGCGAGATTGCCACGCGGACATACCAGTCGCGTCAGCACGCCGCCGACGTCACCGGCGTAGCCGAGACAGTACGGTCCGGCCGCGACGAGCCGCAGCCCCAACCGTCCGCCGGAGAGCGGGACCTCACGGAATCCCCCCAGCTCCTCAAGCTCGAGACCCGGACGCCGGTCGCTCCACGACACTCCTCGGCAGAGCACGTCGGCCGCGGACTCGGAAGCCGTCGGGTCCACGCTCTCCTCCTTGTCGTCGGGCGGTGCCCATCCTGACCTAGCCGCACGACACTAGGCTGATCGGCCGTGCGAAGTGACGAGTACGTCGACACGCCGGTCGTCGTCCGGGCGCCGGCCACCAGTGCCAACCTCGGACCGGGCTTCGACTCGCTCGGACTCGCTCTCGACTGGCACGACGAGGTCGAGGCGGCCGTCGTCGAGTCGGGTCTCGCCGTCGATGTGAGCGGCGAGGGTGCCGACGACGTGACCCGGGACGAGACGCATCTGGTCGTCCGGTCGATGCGGGCCGCCTTCGACGCGATGGACGCCAAGCAGCCCGACGGACTGCGGCTGCGCTGCACCAACCGGATTCCGCACGCCCGCGGCCTCGGATCCAGCGCCGCCGCCATCGTGTCCGGGATCGTCGCCGCCCGCGCCCTCGCGATCGACGGCGTGGATCGGCTCGACGACAAGGGCGCGCTGCGGCTGGCGACCGAGATCGAAGGCCACCCGGACAACGTCGCCGCCTGCCTGCTCGGCGGTCTCACGGTCGCCTGGAGCGGCGCGCACGGCGGTCACGCGGTCCGGCTGACTCCGAACGTACGCATGGTCGCCATGGTCCCGCCCGAGCCGGTGTCCACCGAGGTCGCTCGCGGCCTGCTGTCGACGACGGTGTCGCACGCGGCGGCTGCGCACAACGTCGGACGAGCGGCCCTGCTGGTGGCCGCGCTGACTACCGCGGGCTCGCCTGGCGTACTGCTCGCCGCCACCCAGGATCGGCTGCACCAGTCCTATCGGGCGCCCGCGATGGCCGAGTCGTACGCGCTGGTGCAGCAGCTGCGGGCCGAGAGATTCGCCGCGGTCATCTCGGGCGCTGGGCCGACCGTACTCACCCTGCTCCCGCCCGACGGAGATCCGGAGCCGGTCGTACGCCACAACCCGGCCGGATGGCGCTGTCTCGAGCTCGGAGTGGACCTGCTCGGCGCCCAGGTCGGGGAATGAACGAGACCATGTCCACGTTGAACTACCCATAACGACACGTGGCCCCCGGGATGCTAGGCTCTAGCCCGCACGACCCGCAGAGACTCAGTCACTGCGACGGGGCCACCGCGGTCGTCGCTTCCATCACCACGATCCGAGCAGGTCTCGGGTGTGCGTGGTCACACTCATTTGGCTCGGCGTTCGCATCGTGAGCGTCGCGATGTGACTCGGAGCCGTGAGACGAAGGGAGCATTCCCCACCCGCTGCCGGATGCATTGGGAGGGCTACGCGGAGCCTGGAAGACCCAGGCCGCATGAACAAAGGGTGAGCCTCCGGCTCCCCGACGTGGGAAGGACCTCACGTGACAGAATCCAACACAATCTCCCCTGTCGCCGGTGATTCCGGCGCCGCGACCGCAGAAGCGGGCTCGGTGGCGTCGCGCCGCAAGAGCGGTGGGGGACTGTCCGGCAAGGTGCTTGCCGAGCTGCAGCAGATCGCTAGCGGCCTCGGCATCAAGGGCGCCGGCCGGATGCGAAAGGGCGCGCTGATCGAAGCGATCCAGGCGGCCCAGAGCAACTCCTCCGAGTCGCCGTCGGCCGGTGCCACGACCGCCGAGCAGACTCCGACGAGCGCTCCCCAGAACTCCAACCCCGCGGTCGCCGAGCCTTCGGCGCAGACCGACTCGAGCTCGGACGACGAGGCCGACACGCCCGCCCAGGGCAAGGCCCGGTCCGACAACGACCGCGACGACAACGCCGACGACTCGCGTGGCGACAACCAGCGAGGCGATCGCAAGAACAACCAGTCGGGCAAGCAGCAGTCCCGGCAGCGCCAGAGCGGCGGCGACAAGGGCGGCCAGGGCGGCGGCGACAAGGGCAACCAGGGCGGCGGAGGCGACGACCACGCAGGCAGTGGCGGACGTCGCCGGCGGCGTCGCAGTCGCGACCGCAACCGCAACCGTCCCGACGCCGAGCCCCAGATCAACGAGGACGACGTCCTCCTGCCGGTGGCCGGCATCCTCGACGTGCTCGACAACTACGCCTTCGTCCGTACGAGCGGCTACCTCCCCGGCCCGGGCGACGTCTACGTCTCCTTGTCGATGGTCCGCAAGCACGGACTCCGCAAGGGCGACGCCGTCACCGGTCAGGTGCGGCAGCCTCGTGAGGGCGAGCGGCGCGAGAAATTCAACCCGCTGGTCCGGGTCGACTCGATCAACGGCATGGACCTCGAGGCCGCCAAGCAGCGGGTCGAGTTCAGCAAGCTGACCCCGCTCTACCCGCAGGAGCGGCTGCGCCTGGAGACCGATCCCGAGGGTCTGACGACGCGGATCATCGACATCGTCGCCCCGATCGGCAAGGGCCAGCGCGGCCTGATCATCTCGCCGTCGAAGGCCGGCAAGACGCTGATCCTGCAGGCGATCGCCAACGCGATCACCACCAACAACCCCGAGTGCCACCTCATGGTCGTCCTCGTCGACGAGCGGCCCGAAGAGGTCACCGACATGCAGCGGGCGGTCAAGGGCGAGGTCATCGCCTCGACGTTCGACCGGCCGGCCGACGACCACACCACGGTCTCCGAGCTGGCGATCGAGCGGGCCAAGCGGCTGGTCGAGCTGGGTCACGACGTCGTCGTGCTGCTCGACTCGATCACGCGGCTCGGCCGGGCCTACAACCTGGCGGCTCCGGCGAGCGGCCGGATCATGTCGGGTGGTGTCGACTCATCGGCGCTCTACCCGCCCAAGAAGTTCTTCGGTGCCGCCCGCAACATCGAGGACGGCGGCTCCCTGACGATCCTGGCCACCGGCCTGATCGAGACCGGCTCCAAGATGGACGAGGTCATCTTCGAGGAGTTCAAGGGCACCGGAAACATGGAGGTGCGGCTGCGTCGCGAGTTCGCCGACAAGCGCATCTTCCCGGCGATCGACGTCGACGCCTCGGGCACTCGCCGCGAGGAGTTCCTGATGTCGCGCGACGAGCTCGCCATCGTCTGGAAGCTCCGGCGGGTGCTGTCGGCCCTCGACGGCCAGCAGGCCCTGGAGCTGCTGCTCAACAAGCTGAAGCAGACCAAGACCAACGTGGAGTTCCTGATGGAAGTCCAGAAGACGACTCCGACCGCTCCCAACGGTCGCCGCGACGACAACTGATGAGCACCGCGTACGACTTCACCGCGACGACGATCGACGGCGAGGAGCAGAGCCTCTCGACGTACGAGGGCAAAGTGCTCCTCATCGTCAACGTCGCCTCGAAGTGTGGCTTCACGCCGCAGTACGCCGGGCTCGAGGAGCTCTATCGCAAACACGTCGACAGCGGGTTCGTGGTGCTCGGGTTCCCCTGCGACCAGTTCGGTCACCAGGAGCCGGGCGACGAGGCGGAGATCAAGGAGTTCTGCTCCCTGACCTACGACGTCACGTTCCCGCTGTTCGGCAAGATCGAGGTCAACGGGGACCACACCCACCCGCTCTACCACTGGCTCAAGGAGGAGAAGCGGGGCGTCCTCGGCGGCCGGATCAAGTGGAACTTCACGAAGTTCCTCGTCGACCGCTCTGGGGAGCCGGTGCACCGCTACGCCCCCAACACGACTCCGGAGGAGCTCGCCGACGACGTCGAGAAGCTGCTCTGAGGCAGGGAATCGATGCGGCCCGATTGGCGTTGACAATCGAGCCGATGACACACTGACAGCCGGTTCCGGTTCACGTCCGTACCTGCGGGCGACCCGGCGACCGCGTGTGAGAGGACACCATGAAAACAGACATTCACCCCGAGTACGGGGTCACCGAAGTGACCTGTACCTGCGGGAACACGTTCACGACCCGCAGCACCGCCGCCAACGGCGTCATCCACGCCGAGGTGTGCTCCAACTGCCACCCGTTCTACACCGGCAAGCAGAAGATCCTTGACACCGGCGGTCGAGTCGCGCGGTTCGAGAAGCGCTACGCGAAGGCCAAGTCCGGCAAGTAGCTCCATCACACGGCGTCGCCCAGG
>DATFRX010000418.1:0-3276 GCA_035262905.1 Nocardioidaceae bacterium | reverse complement strand
TCGAGCCCCACGATGTCGTACCCGCGGGTCGGCTCCTCGCGGCCCGACATGCCGCCCACCGCCGCGGCCAGCCGCTGCTGTCGCCGCGATACGAGGACCCGGTGGCCGCCGAGGCCGAGATCGCCGACGCGTTGCAGTCGGACGACGCCTCCGGCGCGGTCGCGGTCGACGGTGATCGGCTGACCGGCTTCCTGCTCGGCGCGCCGAAGCAATCGCCGGTCTGGGGTCCGAACCTCTGGGTCGAGTCGGCCGGGCAGGCGGTCGAGGTCCCCGAGACGATGCGGGATCTCTACGCCCTCGCCGCCACCCGCTGGGTCGACGAGGGCCGCACCGCGCACTACGTACTCACGCCGGCTCACGACCCGGCTGTGCTCGACGCGTGGTACCGCCTGGGCTTCGGGCAGCAGCATGCCCATGGCATCCGCCCGATACCCACGAGCGCGCCGACGCTGCCCCCGTCAGTACGCATCCGGGAGCCGCATCGCGACGACATCGACGTACTCGCCCGGCTCGATCTGGCGCTGCCGGAGCATCAGGGCCTGGCACCGGTCTTCTCCGCCGGGACGGTTCCGACCTACCAGGAGGCGCTGGACGAGTGGGAGGACGATCTCAAGGGTGACATCGACGGCATCTTCGTCGCCGAGATCGACGGAGCCGTGGTCGGCTGTGCCGTCGGCGTGCCGCTGGAGAAGTCCGGCTCGCACCTCGGTCCGGCCCGCCCCGACAGGGCCGGTTTCCTCGGCTTCGCCGCCGTACTCCCCGAGGCCCGCGGCCACGGCGTCGGTCGTGCCCTCGGCGAGACGGTCGGGTGGTGGGCAGCGGAGTCCGGCTTCGACAGCCTCGTCACCGACTGGCGCGTGACCAACCTGCTGTCGTCGCGGACCTGGCCCCGGCTCGGCTACGAGACGACCTTCCTCCGGCTACATCGCGTCGTGGGCTACTAGGGCCGCAGCGCGGCGACAGCGCGGTTGCTCCGATGGACCTGTGCATAACGCCGTGCGATAATAACGTGACGCGTTACTATCTCGAGCGTGATCCAGTCGTTCGCCGATTCCGCCACGCGCAAAGTGTGGGACCGCCAGCGAGTCGCCCGGATCGGACCTGAGATCCAGCGGACTACGCAGCGCAAGCTGAGACAACTGAATGCGGCGGAGCGACTCGACGACCTTCGGGTGCCGCCCGGCAACCGACTGGAGAAGCTGGTCGGCGACCGATCCGGCCAGTACGCGATCCGGGTGAACGATCAGTTCCGCATCTGTTTCCGATGGACCGGCGCCGGACCAACTGACGTCGAGTTGGTCGACTACCACTGAGGGAGGGAGAGCGATGACGAGAAGGGCTCATGAGCCGATCACCCCAGGCGAGATCCTGCTGAAGGACTTCCTCGTCCCGCTGGGAATCTCGCAGTACCGGCTCGCGCAGGCGATCGGCGTCTCACCGCGCCGCATCAACGAGATCGTGCACGGCAAACGCCGGATAACTCCCGATACCGCGATGCGCATGTCGAAGGCACTTGGGCTCAGCGAGCGGTACTGGCTGAACATCCAGGCCGACTACGACATCGAGCTCGAGAAGGACCAGCATCAAGCGGAGATCGACGCCATCACGCCATTGACCGCGTGACCACCGGCGCGGGTGCATCGACGGCAGCCTGGAAGTTGGCGTGAGATCCAGGTTCGGCGGCATCCGAATCCTGCATCTCCCGCCAACATTCCGATGGCGGTCGGCCGTCTCCGAAGTTCGCGCACCTGATCCGATGCACCTGCACCCGATCAGGTGCGGCATCAAAGGAGACACGCCACCAACTTTTCGGCTGGCTACGTGAGTCGACGGAGCCCGGCTGCGGTCGACTGGAAGCCGCAGGCGCCGAGGTAGAACTCTGCGAGATCGGCCTCGAAGTCGACGTGCAGCCACTCGCATCCCGCGTCGCGTGCAGCGTCTGCCGCCGCCTCGACCAGGCGGGTGCCGATGCCGCTCCCCTGCTGCGCCCGTTCCACGACGACATCGAGCAGGACCGCATGCGCGCCGCCGTCGCCGATCACGTTGGCGAAGCCGACCAGCCGACCATCGTCCGCAGCGGTGACCCAGAGCAGGCTGTGCCGCTCGAGTCGTACCGACCACGGGACCACGACCGCGTCGGCGCCGAAGGCCCGGGCGTGCAGTGCCGACAGCTTGGCATCGTCGACCGGCCCGCGAAGCCGCAGCTCGACCGCCATGCGCTCACCCTATGAGTCGCGGGTCGAGCCTTCGGCTCCGCAGTACGGTGAAGAAGACGCATCCGCCGCCCACGAGTTCTGAGGAGGAACCATGACCGCCACTCCGACCGTAGGGCTGCTCGTCACGATGGAGGCCAAGCCGGGCAAGGAGGCCGACGCCGAGAGCTTCCTGCAATCGGCCGTGCCGCTGGTCAACGACGAACCCGAGACGGTCGCCTGGTTCGCGATCCGGCTGAACGACTCGACGTTCGGGATCTTCGACGTGTTCCCGGACGACGCCGGCCGCGACGCGCACTTGAACGGCAAGGTGGCCGCAGCGCTGATGGCGCAGGCGCCGGACCTGTTCAGCGGTAGCCCCAACATCCAGAAGATCGACGTACCGGCGTCGAAGCTGCCCTGACCCCGGCCGGTCCGACGCGTTGGCTCAGACGTTGAAGCGGAACTCCACGACGTCGCCGTCGCGCATGACGTAGTCCTTGCCCTCCATGCGGACCTTGCCGGCTGAGCGGGCGGCGTTGAGGGAGCCGGCGTCGACGAGGTCGCCGTACGACGTGATCTCGGCCTTGATGAAGCCGCGCTGGAAGTCGGTATGGATGACGCCGGCCGCCTCGGGTGCGGTCGCGCCTTGGCGGATCGTCCAGGCGCGTGATTCCTTCGGGCCGGCGGTGAGGAAGGTCTGCAGGCCGAGGGTCTCGAAGCCGACCCGGGCCAGGACGTCGAGGCCCGGCTCGTCGACGCCCATCTCGGCGAGCATCTCGCGGGCCTCGTCGGGGTCGTCGAGCTCGACCAGCTCGGCCTCGAACTTGGCGTCGAGGAAGATCGCCTCGGCCGGGGCCACCAGTGACTGCATCCGGTCCTTCAGCGCCTGGTCGGCGAGCTCGTCGGCGTCGCAGTTGAAGACGTAGATGTACCGCTTGGCCGTCAGCAGATGGAACTCGCGAAGCGGACCGCGATCGAGTCCGGCGGCGAACACACCGGTACCCGCCTCGAGCACCTTCTGCGCCTCGCGACCGGCGTCGAGTTGCGCCGCGAGCGACTTGTCCTTCTTGGCGTCCTTCTC
>DATFRX010000417.1:0-7137 GCA_035262905.1 Nocardioidaceae bacterium | reverse complement strand
GCGCTCGGCCGCCTCGGCGGCACCCTGGTGCTCCTGATGGCGGTCGCGAACCTCCGCCCCATCGCCGACCGGCTGCTCCGCGAGGGACGAGCCGCCGACACCCCGGCAGCCGTCGTCGTCGAGGGCAGCATGCCGGGGGAGCACCGGGTGGTCACCCGACTCGACCGGCTGGCCGACGACGCCGAGGCCGCTGAAGTACGGGCGCCGGCGATCGTTGTGATCGGCGAGGTCGTGGCACTGGCGGCCGATGCGGGTGCGCATGCCACGACGCGGGCCACGAATCTTGAGGGATTCGGGTAGCCATGGCAGCCCCAATCCCTCAAGATTCGTGGGCGATGTGGCGATGGCGGCTGCGACAGTCTTGCCCAGACCGGTGAGAATGGCCGGCGATGGCCGAGCTGATCCAGGTCGAGTCGGCAGCCGATCCCAGGCTCTCCGACTACGTCGACCTGCGCGACGTCCAATTGCGCCGGCGTCTTGAGACCGAGCGCGGTCTGTTCATCGCCGAGGGCGAGAAGGTGGTCCGGCGTGCGGTCGAGGCGGGTCACCGTCCTCGGTCCTTCCTGATGGCCTCGCGATGGCTTGCCGGGCTCTCCGATGTCTTGGAGTCGGCGCCGGACGTCCCCTGTTTCGTGGTGAGTGAGGCGCTGGCCGAGCAGATCACCGGGTTCCATGTACATCGCGGTGCGCTGGCGTCTTTGCACCGACGTCCGCTGCCGTCGGTCGAGTCGGTGCTGGCCGAGGCTCGCCGAGTGGTGGTGCTCGAGGACGTCGTCGACCACACCAACGTCGGTGCGATCTTCCGGTCCGCCGCCGCGTTGGGGTTCGACGCCGCCGTCTTGTCGCCTCGGTGCGCCGATCCCTTGTACCGCCGGTCGGTCAAGGTCTCGATGGGAGCCGTCTTCGCGTTGCCGTACGCCCGGTTCGAGGACTGGCGCCAGGCGATGGAGTTGCTCCGCGCGAGTGGATTCACCACCTTGGCGCTGACGCCCGACCCGTATGCGGAGGACCTTGCGGAGCTGACGATCCCGGCCCGGCCGGCGCTGCTCGTCGGCGCCGAGGGCGAGGGACTCAGCGACCGATGGCTCGACGGCGCCGACCGGCGGGTCCGGATCCGGATGACCGGCGGTATCGACTCGCTCAACGCCGCGGCCGCCACGGCAGTCGCCTGCTGGGCCCTGACGAGGGGCTGAGTCAGGCTTCGGGACGTACGGCGGCCGTCACCGGCCAGTCGGCGGGGAACTGGTCGGCCAGCGACTCCGCCTCCTTGAGCAGCCGTTTGCGGGATCGGCCGGACAGCCGATCGGCGAACACCGTGCCGTACAGGTGATCCGTCTCGTGCTGGAGGCAGCGGGCCAGCAGTCCGTCGCCCTCGAACTCCACCGGCTCGCCGTGCTGGTCGACGCCCTCGACTCGGGCCCAGTCCGGCCGGGCGCAGAGGGCGAACGCGCCGGGGAGCGACAGGCAGCCCTCGTCGTCCTCGTCGAGCCGACGGTCGCGTCCCTCGGGCAGGCTGAGCCGTGGATTGCAGACGACGCCGTAGTGCCGCACGCCGTCGGGGTCGACGCAGTCGAACACGAACACCGCGAGGTCGACGCCGATCTGGTTCGCGGCGAGGCCGACGCCCTCGGCGGCGTACATCGTCGCGCTCAGATCGGCGACGAGGGTCGCGAGCGCGTCGTCGAAGACGGTCACCGGGTTCAGGGTGCGATGCATAACGGCCTCGCCCCACCGCGTGATGGGCCGGACCGTTCCACCAGTGGGCAGGCCACCGCTCGGCGTTTCAGACACGGGCGCAGGGTAGCGGACCCCGCCAGGACGCACTGGCGGTAGCCAAATCGTGCGACACGCCCGGCGTTTCCCGCGATTTGGCTACCGCCAGTGGCGCGGACTGAGACCGAGCCCACGTCGAGTGGTCCTACTCCGGGTGCAACTGAGAGTTACAGTAAGCCCGGACGCCACCGACAAGGAGCCGACGTGTCAGCCCAGCGACCAACGCGACGCGGCATCACGACCTATCGCCGCGACTTCATGGGGAGCGCGCTCGCCGTACTCAACAAGCTCGCGCAGTCTCGTGTCATCGACCGGTTCGGCATGCGCAAGCCCACCGAGCGGATCGTCTTCGAGACCACCAAGACCGGTTTTCGGACGATCGGCGCGGTCAGCCGCACGTTCGCCCGGCCCAACGGCACCGGCCCACCGGTCCGGCTGGCCGAGCGCAAGGCAGACCTGTTCGACCTGACGCCGACCGAGGACCAGGAGATGATCGTCGGCGTCGTACGGGAGTTCGCCGACGAGGTACTGCGGCCGGGCGCCGAGAAGGCCGACGCCGCCTGCGCCACGCCGGACGACGTACTCGAACGATCGCTGGAGCTCGGACTCACCCTGCTCGAGGTGCCCGAGGACGCCGGGGGACTCGGCGCCGAGCGGTCCACGACGACTGCGGTCCTGGTCGCCGAGGCGCTGGCGCACGGCGACCTGGGCATGGCGGTCGCCTGCATGTCACCGGCGTCGGTCGCGACCGCCCTGTCTTTGTGGGGCGACGGCAGCCAGCAGCAGACCTACCTGTCGGCCTTCACCGGCGCCGGGATCCCGGCCGCCGCCCTCGCGGTCGCCGAGCCACGGCCACTGTTCGACCCGTTCGAGCTCTCGACCACGGCGGTGCGCCAGGGCGACGGCTACCTGCTCAACGGCACCAAGTCGATGGTCGTACGCGCCGCCGACGCCGAGTTGTTCGTCATCGCGGCTCACCTCGAGGACACCGGACCGGCGCTCTTCCTCGTCGAGTCGGACACCCGGGGCCTCGAGGTCGAGGCCGAGCCCTCGATGGGACTGCGCGCGGCGAGCCTGTCCCGCGTCATCTGCACCGACGTGGCCGTGCCCGGGCACTCGCTGCTCGGCGACGGTCGGCCCGAGGCGTACGCGGAGTGCATCCGGCTGAGCCGGCTCGCCTGGTGCGCGCTGGCGGTCGGCACCGGCCAGGCCGTGCTCGACTACGTGATCCCGTACGTCAAGGAGCGGCAGGCCTTCGGGGAACCGATCGCGCATCGGCAGTCGGTCGCGTTCCTGGTGGCCAACATCGGCATCGAGCTCGAAGGCATGCGACTCGCGACCTATCGGGCGGCATCTCGCGCCGAGCAGGGCAAGGACTTCGCCCGTGAGGTGGCGCTGGCCCGGCGACTGTGCGCCGAGCACGGCATGCGGATCGGCACCGACGGCGTGCAGCTGCTCGGCGGCCACGGCTTCGTCAAGGAGCACCCGGTCGAACGCTGGTACCGCGACCTGCGGGCGATCGGCGTCATGGAGGGCGGTGTGCTCGCATGATCAATCTCGAGACGCCCAAGAAGCTGCGGGGCTTCGTCAACCAGGCCCATCAGGTCGCGGCCGAGTTCGTCCGGCCGCTGGCCCGCAAGTACGACCTCGCCGAGCACGCGTACCCCAAGGAGCTCGACATGCTCGCCTCGATGGTCGACGGGCTCGGTGCGTCGGGTCAGGGGCAGGGTGCGGGGGCCAAGGGAGTACGCCGCGACGACGGCGATCGGGGCGACGACGGCGTACGCAACGGGACCAACCTGGCCTCGGTGCTGTCGATCATGGAGATGTGCTGGGGCGACGTGGGGCTGCTGTTGTCGATGCCGCGACAGGGGCTCGGCAACTCGGCGATCGCATCGGTCGCCGACGACGAGCAGCTCGCCCGGTTCGACGGCCTCTGGGCCGGCATGGCGATCACCGAGCCCGGCTGCGGCTCGGACTCCGCGGCGATCCAGACCACCGCCGAGCTCGACGGCGACGACTACTTACTCAACGGCGAGAAGATCTTCGTGACGGCGGGGGACCGCTGCGATGCGGTCGTCGTGTGGGCCAGTCTGGATCGGTCGAAGGGCAGGGCCGCGATCAAGTCGTTCGTGGTCGAGAAGGGTACGCCGGGGATGCGGGTCGAGCGGCTCGATCACAAGCTCGGCATCCGAGCCTCCGACACCGCCACGATCGTCTTCGACGACTGCCGGGTGCCGAAAGCGAACCTGCTCGGCAGCCCGGAGATCCAGGCCGATCGCGGCTTCGCCACTGTGATGCAGACCTTCGACAACACCCGGCCGCTGGTCGCCGCGATGGCAGTCGGCTGCGCCCGGGCGGCTCTGGAGGTGACGCGAGACCTGCTGCGCGAGGCGGGCGTCGAGACCGACTACGACCGGCCGGCGCACCTGCAGCATGCGGCGGCCGCGGCGTACCTGGGGATGGAGGCGGAGTGGGAGGCGTCGTACCTGCTCACGCTGCAGGCCGCCTGGATGGCCGACAACGGCCGGCCGAACTCGCTCCAGGCGTCGATGGCCAAGGCGAAGGCGGCTCGCACCGGCAACGACATCACGCTGCGCTGCGTCGAGCTGGCGGGCTCGCTCGGCTACAGCGAGCACGAGCTGCTCGAGAAGTGGGCCCGCGACTCCAAGATCCTCGACATCTTCGAAGGCACCCAGCAGATCCAGCAGCTCATCGTCGCCCGCCGCCTGCTGGATCTGACGTCGGCCGAGCTCCGCTAGTGGACGGATCTTGAGGGATTGGGGCTGCTCCCGCTACCCGAATCCCTCAAGATCCGTGGCCACTGGTCACATCAGCACCACCTGTGTCACAGACCGACCACCAACCGCACCCCACGTCGTCGATCCGCGCCACCGGCGTGGCAGGTGTGACAGGTATGACAGGTGTGACAGGTGTGACGCCCGGGATCGCTGCGGCTCGGCCACGACGGAGTTGTGCGCGAGCCGTTCAGACGGAGTGCCCACGCCAACGATTCGCGCACACCGGCACCCAAACCACCCCGAGACCACAAGCACGAGCGGAACTGCGGTGGCGAGGAGCCGGTGGTGTGGCGCAGATCCGTGAGCGTCCGTGGATGGGACTGGCCGCCGAGCGAGGTACGAGCGAGGCTGGTTGGACCGAACGGGTCTGCCCCGCAGCGCCCGCGGAAGCGCAAGCCGCCGCCAGGGTCAGAGGCGGCGGCTGAACCAGCGCCAGGCCGCGTGCTGGAACTCGTCCGGGCTCCAGCGGCCGGCGCCCTCGGGCAGCCGGGCGAGCAGCGGCAGGCCGGAGACGCGGGGCAGGTCGAGGATGTTCCACCCGGCCGCCAGGTCCGGCTGGTCCGGCCAGGAGCCGATGATCAGGCCGGTCAGGGGCAGGTCGGCCCGCCGGATCGCCTCGACGGTGAGCTCGGTGTGGTTGAGCGTGCCGAGTCCGGCGCGTACGACGACGATGACCTCGACTTCGCCGTGGTCGCGTACTCCACGAGCCAGGTCCAGGATCGTGCCGCCGCGGGTGTCGAGCCGGACTCGGATGCCGCCGCTGCCCTCGACCAGGACGGTGTCCGCGGGTACGGGCACGTCGCGCAGCTTGGAGGTGAGCTCCTCGACCGTCGGGACGGCGACCTGGCGCAGTCGGGCGGCGGCGTCGGGCGCGAGCGGGTCGGGCAGTCGCACGAATTCATGCACGTCGGTGACGCCGGACAGATGGGATGCCACCTGGACGTCGCCGTACTCCCCGATGACGAGTCCGGTCTGGACCGGCTTGACCAGCGCCAGCCAGTTGCCCATGGTGGCCAGGTGCGTGGCCACGGCGGCCATCGTCACGGTCTTCCCGACTCCGGTGTCGGTGCCGACGATGAAGACGTACCTCGCCATCAGTCTCCTTCGCTGACAATCGTGGGGAGTATGCGGCAGGCGTGCTCGATATCGCGGTCGGCAAGCACAGCCCGCGCGGTGATCCGTAGCCGCGAGACCCCGTCGGGTACGGATGGTGGTCGGAAGCAGCCGACTCGCAAGCCCTCCCAGGCCAGTGTGTCGCGCGCGCGTACGGCAGCCTCGGGCGAGGCTATCGGCACCGAGAGGACGGCTCCCGCCGGGGGCTCGACGCCGCAGGCCTTGGCCAGCGCCGCGGCATGGGAGCGGACCCGGGTCACGAGCTCCGGCCGGTCGGCCAGCGTCTCGAGGGCGGCGCGCGCGGCCCCTGCCGCTGGTGGAGCGAGGCCGGTGTCGAAGATGAACGCACGTGCGGTGTTGACCAGCTGCTCGATCACGGCCGGATCGGCAAGGACGACCCCGCCCTGGGCGCCGAGCGCCTTCGACATGGTCGCGGTGACGACCAGCCGCTCCGGCTCCGCGAGGTCGATGTCGTAGGCCAGGCCGCGCCCGCCCTCGCCGGCGACCCCGATCGCATGGGCCTCGTCGACCAGCAGGGTGGCGTCGTGCGCGGCGCACAGCGCGGCCAGCTCGGCCAGCGGCGCGGCGTCGCCGAGGACGGAGAAGATCGACTCCACGACGACCAGCGCCCGTGGCTCGGTTCGGTCGGCCAGTGCGGCCCGGACCGCGTCGACGTCGTTGTGGCCGACGATCTGCACCCGACCCCGAGCAAGCCGGCAGGCGTCGACCAAGGAGGCGTGCACGTGCGCGTCGGACACAATCAGGGTGTTGGCGTCGGCGAGCGCGGTGACGGCGCCGAGATTCGCGTGGTAGCCGGTCGAGAAGGCCAGCGCCGCCGGTCGCTTGGTGAACTCCGCAAGCTCGGCCTGGAGCTGCTCGTGGAGGGTCAGATTGCCGGTGACCAGACGGGATGCGCCGGCGCCGGTGCCGTACTCACGCGTCGCCCGAATCGCGCCCTCGATGACCCGGGGGTCGGTCGCGAGCCCGAGGTAGTCGTTGCCGGCCAGGTCGATCATGGCCTCTTCGCGCACGACGAGTCGCCGTTCGAGACCACCCGAGATACGCGCTGCTCGCTGTTCGGCGAGCCAGCGAGTCAGTCCGCTCACGGAACCTCCTCGGCCAGCGCCGGGTCCGACGCGACCGCCCGGATCGCCTCGCAGATCAGCGCCAGATCGTCGTCGTCGGTGACGTACGGCGGCATCGTGTAGATCAGCCGCCCGAACGGCCGCAGCCAGACGCCGTGCTCGATCGCCAGCGCACTCGCCGCCGCGACGTCGACCGGACGCTGCAGCTCGACGACCCCGACCGCGCCGAGAGTACGGACGTCGGCGACGCCGGTCAGCTCGCGAAGCGGGGCCAGGCCGGCGGCGAGACCCGACTCGATCCGCGCGACCTGGTCGGACCAGCCGCCGGCGAGCAGCAGATCGATCGAGGCGGTCGCGACGCGGCA
>DATFRX010000416.1:0-3775 GCA_035262905.1 Nocardioidaceae bacterium | reverse complement strand
CCCGAGATCGGGCCGACCGGCCGCCCGATGCCCCACCTGCCCGAGCCGCCGCCGCTCACCGAGCACGGCCCAGCGCTCGTCCTCGCGATGTGCAACCAGAAGGGCGGCGTCGGCAAGACCACCACGACCATCAACCTGGGCGCCGCGCTCGCCGAGCTGGGTCGCAAGGTGCTGCTGGTCGACTTCGACCCGCAGGGCTCGCTGTCGGTCGGTCTCGGGTTCAACCCGCACGAGCTCGACCTGAGCATCTACAACCTGCTCATGCAGGACGACGTCGACCTCGAGGACGTCGTCTGCAAGACCAACGTCAACTCGATGGACCTGCTGCCGTCAAACATCGACCTGTCGGCCGCCGAGGTGCAGCTGGTCGGCGAGGTGGCGCGGGAGCAGACGCTGGCCCGGGTCCTCACCCCGGCGATGTCGGACTACGACGTCATCATCATCGACTGCCAGCCCTCACTCGGTCTGCTGACGATCAACGCCCTCACGGCTGCCCACGGCGTCATCGTGCCGCTGGCGTGTGAGTACTTCGCGCTGCGTGGCGTCGCGCTGCTCAAGGACACGATCGACAAGGTCAGCAGCCGGCTCAACCCGCGGCTGCGGATCGTCGGCGTGCTCGGCACCATGTACGACGGCCGCACCCTGCACGGCCGCGAGGTGCTGCAGACCCTGGTGGACGGCTGGACGGACGCTGTCTTCCACACGGTGATCCGGCGTACGGTGAAGTTCTCGGACTCCACCGTCGCGGGTGAGCCGATCCTGTCGTACGCGTCGAACTCGGCGGGCGCCCAGGCGTATCGACAGCTGGCTCGAGAGGTGTGGGCCCGTTGCCACGCCGAGTAAGTCTGCCCGGCGCCGAAGAACTGTTCCGCCGCACAGGGCACGCCAGCGAGACCGCTGATCCCACGGTCGACCCGCCCACTCGCAACACCACGAACGGGCAGGTGCCGCCGCATGCGCCGGTCCCGGGTCCGCGGCGCAGCAGTGGCCGGATCAAGCACGACGAGAAGATGACCGTCTACGTCACCGCCGACGAGCTGATCGA
This sequence comes from Nocardioidaceae bacterium, assembly GCA_035262905.1. Lineage (GTDB taxonomy): Bacteria > Actinomycetota > Actinomycetes > Propionibacteriales > Nocardioidaceae > DATFRX01. Next base: position 2,730 of record DATFRX010000416.1, on the reverse strand, counting down.
GCTCGAGCACCTCCGGCTGCGGCTGCGTCGGGAGTGGGGCGTCGGCGTCGACCGCGGCCGGGTCGTACGCGAGGCGATCGCGATCGTACTGGCCGACGTGGAGACCCGCGGTGCGGAGTCCGACCTGGTGCGCCGGCTGACGGGGTCATGACCGAGGCGGCCCCTGCGATGGCCGATGCAGAGCCCCGGCCGGACAGCGAGTCGTCGAGCGACTTCGCGGTCCGGCTGGACGTCTTCGAGGGCCCGTTCGACCTGCTGCTCGGCCTGATCGCCAAGCACAAGCTCGACATCACCGAGATCGCGCTGTCCAAGGTCACCGACGACTTCCTCGCGTACATCAAGCAGCTCGACGGTGATCTCGAGCAGACCACGGAGTTCCTTGTGGTCGCGGCGACCCTGCTGGATCTCAAAGCGTCCCGGCTGCTGCCGCAGGCCGAGGTCGAGGACGAGGAGGACCTGGCGCTGCTCGAGGCGCGGGACCTGCTGTTCGCCCGGCTGCTGCAGTATCGCGCCTTCAAGGAGGTCGCGGCCTATCTCGACGCCGAGTGGGTCAAGCAGCAGCGGCGCTATCCACGTGCAGTCGGGCTCGAGCCGCGATTCGCCGAGCTGCTGCCCGAGGTGCTGATCGGTCTGGGACCCGACCAGTTCGCGGAGCTCGCTGCCAAGGCGCTGGGACGGCGGCCCGAAGCCGTGGCACCGATGTCCCACGTGGTGGGCTCGAAGGTGAGCGTGCGCGAGCAGGCCGCCGTGATCGTGGAGCGGCTGCGCCGATCGTCGACCGTGACGTTTCGGGCCCTGGTGGCCGATGCGCCGGACACCCTGACCACGGTGGCGAGGTTCCTCGCCGTACTCCAGTTGTACGGTGACAAAATGGTCAGCTTCGACCAGATGAGTCCCTTCGGGGAGCTGCACATCCGGTGGACCGGGACCGACGAGGGAGAGGTGTCGGTCGGCGACGAGTTCGACGAGCTCGGTGAGCCGGCCGCGCCGGAGTCCGAGGAGTCCGATGACGCAACCGACTGAGGAGCTGGCGCTGCAGCCGGCGCTCGAGGCCGTGCTGATGGTGGCCGACCAGCCGCTCGACGAGGCGACCCTGGCGACGGCGGTCGGGCGGCCGAGAGACGAGATCCGCGACGCGCTCCAGAGCCTGGCCGCCTCGTACGACGAGCAGGAGCGTGGCTTCGAGCTCCGACATGTCGGCGGCGGCTGGCGGTTCTACAGCCGCGAGGAGTACGCCCCGGTCGTCGAGCGGTTCGTACTCGAGGGCCAGCAGGCGCGGCTCACCCAGGCGTCCCTCGAGACGCTGGCGATCGTGGCGTATCGGCAGCCGATCAGCAGGGGCCGGATCTCCGCGATCCGAGGCGTCAACGTCGACGGTGTGATCCGGACGCTGGTGACCCGGGGCCTGGTCGAGGAGGCCGGCATCGACGACGAGAGTGGCGCCGTGCTCTATCGCACCAGCAGCTACTTCTGCGAGCGGATGGGGCTGTCCAGCCTCGACGAGCTCCCAGAGATCGCGCCCTACCTGCCGGAGATGGCCGACGTTGACGAGTGACGCCGCTGAGGTCGAGCGCGTACGACTGCACAAGCTGCTGGCCCAGCGCGGCGTCGCCAGTCGCAGGAAGTGCGAGGAGCTGATGCTCGCCGGCCGAGTCACCGTCGACGGGGAGGTCGTGACCCGGCTCGGCACGACCGTGGACGCTCGTCGGGCGGTGATCCGGGTCGACGGACAGCGGCTCCCGCCGCAGACCGACCACGTCTACGTCGCCCTCAACAAGCCGCTCGGCGTGGTCAGCACGATGAGCGACCCGCAGGGCCGCCCGACACTCGCCGAGCTGGTCGCGGGCCGGCCGGAGCGGCTGTTCCACGTCGGGCGGCTCGACACCGACACCGACGGGCTGATCCTGCTGACCAACCACGGCGAGCTGGCCCATCGGCTGACCCACCCGTCGTACGCGGTCGACAAGGTCTACGTGGCGCAGGTGGCCGGTGTCGTACGACCGGCGACACAGCGGCGTCTTCGCGACGGGGTCGAGCTCGACGACGGTCCGGCTGTGGCCGATCGGCTGCAGATCCGTGACTCGCACGGCGGCCGTACCCTGCTCGAGCTCACGATCCACGAGGGCCGCAATCGCATCGTGCGCCGGATGCTCGACGCGGTCGGCCATCCGGTGCAGCGGCTGACCCGGATCGCCTTCGGCAGCGTCCGGCTCGGCTCACTGCGCCCGGGCGAGTCCCGCGAGCTCACCGACGACGAGCTCGGGCCGCTGCTCGACAGCGTCGACCTCTGAACTCCGGCGATGCGGCTCGGTTAGGGTGTTTCCGTCTGGTCAGGCCAGACTTTCGTGCCAGTTTTCGTCGATCAGCTCGGAGGATTCGCTGATGGCCGTGCGCGCGATCCGGGGCGCGACACAGCTCGAGCGCGACGAGCGTGATCACCTGCTCGAGCGGGTCAGCGAACTGCTGACTATGATCCTCGGTGACAACGATCTGAGCATCGACCAGCTGATCAGCGTGATCTTTACGGCGACCGATGACGTGCACTCGGAGTTCCCGGCGTACGCCGCGCGACGACTCGGGCTGGTCGACGTACCACTGCTGTGCGCCCGCGAACTCGAGATCGAGGGCAGTCTGCCGCGCATCGTTCGGGTGATGGTCCACGTCGACACCGACCTGACCCGCTCCGAGGTCACCCATGTCTATCTCCACGGTGCCGCCGGGCTGCGCCGT
>DATFRX010000415.1:0-4946 GCA_035262905.1 Nocardioidaceae bacterium | reverse complement strand
CCGGGTGGGGCAGGCACGCAGCAGGTGCTGCTGGCCTACGCACTCAGCCAGGCGGCCTCCGGAGCCGCCGTCGTCTCGTTCTCGATCGGCATGCAGGCCGGTGTGACGGCCGTGAACGCCCTGCTCGGCCTTTGTGCCGCGATGGTCGCCTGCCGCTCGCTGCGGGGCTTCAGCACGATGCGCAACCGGCTCCGCGCGGCCGAGGTCTGAGCCGGTCCTCGGTTTTGCGCGCTTGTTGTTGGTCAATGGGACTTCGGACCCACAACGACTGCGCAAAACCGAAGGCGCGCATCGGGGACCGGCTCAGGCGGAGTCGGGCTCGACGTCGCCGATCAGATAGTGGGCGCCGGGGCCTTCGGCGGCCAGCCAGTCGTCGGGGTTCGACAGCGTGCACCGCTTGAGCGACAGGCAGCCGCACCCGATGCACGACGTGAGCTTGTCGCGCAGTCGCTCCAGCTCGGCGATCTGGGCGTCCAGCCGGCTTCGCCACTCGCGGGACAGTCGCTCCCAGTCGGCCTTGTTCGGCGTCCGGTTGCTCGGCAGCGTGTCGAGGGCGCGACGGATCTCGTCGAGCGACAGTCCGACCCGTTGCGCCGAGCGGATGAAGGCGATCCGGCGCAGCATGTTGCGCTGGTAGCGCCGCTGGTTGCCGGTGTTGCGGGTAGACCAGATCAGTCCCTGCGTCTCGTAGAACCGCAGAGCCGACGGCGCCACGCCAGAACGCTCGGACAGCGTGCCGATCGGCAGCAGGTCGGTCGTCTTCGCCACGGTCTCGCCTCGCTCACGTCACATTCGGCCTTGACTTAAAGTCAACTTTAGGTCGCAGGCTGAAAGCATGACAGTGGCAACCATCACGCCGCCGACCGGCGGCTACGACGACCTGCCTCGCCTGATCCGGCTGATGAGCGGCGACGAGAAGCACGAGACCAGCGCCCACTCGACGCTCGACGTCCTGTGGGTGCTCTACGACCAGATCCTCGACGTGTCCCCGGACCGGGTCGACGATCCGGCCCGCGATCGGTTCGTCCTGTCGAAGGGACACGGACCGATGGCGTACTTCGCGATCCTCGCCGCCAAGGGCTTCCTCCCGGTCGAGACGCTGCCGACGTTCACCGACGCCGACTCTCCGCTCGGGACGCATCCCGACCGGCTCCTGGTGCCGGGCGTCGAGGTGAGCAGCGGCTCGCTCGGACACGGACTCCCGCTCAGCATCGGCATCGCGCTCGGCCTGCGAGCACAGGGCCTCGGCGACAGCCGCGTGGTGTGCCTGGTCGGCGACGCCGAGCTCGACGAGGGCTCCAACCACGAGGCGATCGCGGCCGCCCGGGCCTTCGGGCTCGATGCGCTGACCGTCGTCGTCATCGACAACGACACCGCCACGCACGGCTGGCCCGACGGCATCGCGGCCCGGTTCGGCGTCGAGGGCTGGGCGACCGCCGACGTCTACGGGCGCGACCACGCGCAGTTGGCCGCGGAGCTGTCGGTGTCCCACGGCGGCCGGCCCAACGTCGTGGTCGCGCACGTGGAGTCCCCCTGGGAGGCCGTCGCATGAGCTCCTCGACCCTGACAGTGGCGGCTCCGGCCGACACGATGCGCGAGCGCTTCGGCGCCGTAACGGCCGAGCTCCTCGACCTAGACGACTCGGTGGCGCTGGTCCTTGCCGACATCTCCGTCGACCAGTTCCAGTCGCTCGCGAAGCGGCATCCCGACCGGGTGATCAACGTCGGCATCCGGGAGCAGTTGCTGGTCAGCGTGGGAGGTGGCCTGGCCCTGACCGGATTGCGTCCGATCGTCCACACGTACGCTCCGTTCCTCGTCGAGCGCGGCTTCGAGCAGGTGAAGCTGGACCTCGGACACCAGGACGTCGGTGCGGTGCTCGTCAGCATCGGCGCGTCGTACGACCGGACCGAGAGCGGTCGTACCCATCAGGCTCCCGGCGACGTGGCACTGATCGGGACCCTGCCGCACTGGACCGTCCACGTGCCGGGTCATCCGGACGAGACCGAGCTGCTGCTCCGGTCCGCCGTCGCCGACACCGGTCGGGTCTACCTTCGCCTGTCGGAGCGGGCCAACGGCGCGGCCCATGCCACTCGGCCGGGCCGGATCGTGCCGATTCGCAGCGGCCGGCGCGGGACGGTCGTCGCCGTCGGGCCGATGCTGGATCCGGTACTCGAGGCGACCCGCGACCTCGACGTCTCGGTGGCGTATGCGGCGACGGTACGGCCGTTCGATGCGCGTGGACTGCGGTCCGTGCTCGCCGAGCCGAACGTCGCGCTCGTCGAGCCCTACCTCGCGGGCACGTCGAGCGCCCTCGTGTCCGACGCGCTGCAGGACACTCCGCATCGGCTGCTGGCGCTCGGAGTACGCGACGCAGAGCTGCATCGCTACGGCGGCCCGGCCGATCACGATCGGGCCCACGGTCTCGACCCGGCCGGACTGCGCCGGGACATCGGGCGATTCCTCGATTCCGAGTCGTGACAGGGTGGAGGCGTGACCACTCCCGCGCCGACCAAGTCGCTGACCGTGATCCGGCACAGCAAGGCCGAACGCGACGCCGCCACCGATCACGCCCGTCCACTGGCGCCGCGTGGTCTGCGTGACGCCCAGGCGGCCGGGGAGTGGATGGCCGCGCACGGGCCACAGCCGCTGGTGGGTCTGGTGTCGACCGCTGTGCGGGCGAGGCAGACCTGGGACGCGGTCGAGGCACCGCTCGACGCCGAGACGCGAGCCCTCGACGGCCTCTACGGCGCCGGTGTGGACGAGGTGATCGAGACCCTCCACCTGCTCGACGAGTCCGACGTCAACGTCGCCGTCGTCGGTCACAACCCGACGCTGGAGCAGCTGGTCTGGGACCTGTCCGACGGCACCACACCGGCCCATGCGGAGATGTCCGACCGCGGCTTCCCGACCTCTGCCATCGCGGTGCTGCGCCACTCGGGTGCCTGGCACGACCTCGCCCCCAAGGGCTGCGAGCTGACCGACTTCCACGTCGCCCGCGGCTAGCCCCACGGTCGGCCGGTCGGCCGGGTTCCGCGGTTGCGCGAGTGGCGCAAGGTGCCCCTGGTCGCCCGGACCTGAACGGCGAGTGGCGCATGATGACGCGTTTTGGCCGGCCTAGCGGAACATCGTGCGCCAATCGCGAGTCCGGATGGGGCATGATGCGCCAGTCGACAGCCGCTGTCGGTCGGCCATGCGAGTCTGGCCGCATGACGAAGCTGTCCTACTACACGGCCACCACGCTCGACGGCTTCATCGCCGACCCGGACGACTCGCTGCAGTGGCTGTTCCGCCAGGACCAGGACGAGTCCGGACCGCTGAACTACGACGAGTTCATCCAGACCATCGGTGCGATCGTGATGGGCTCGACGACGTACGAGTGGATCCTCGGTCACGAGGGAGCCGATGCGCCGTGGCCGTACTCGATGCCGTCGTGGGTGATGACCAGCCGCGACCTGAAGCTGCCTGCCAATGCCGACGTCCGGATCGCGAAGGGCGACGTCCGGCCGGTCTACGACGCGATGGCGGCGGCCGCGGGCGGCAAGGACCTGTGGGTCGTGGGCGGCGGCGATCTCGCGGGACAGTTCGCCGACGCCGGGCTGCTCGACGAGCTGATCGTCTACGTCGCGCCGGTGACGCTCGGCAGCGGCCGGTCATTGCTGTCGCGCCGGCTCGACCTGTCGCTGCTGGAGACGCATCGCAACGGGGCGTTCGTCTGCTCGCGCTACCGGGTCGAGGGCAGGCTGACCGAGGACCGAGCGGCCGCTGATGCCTAGGGGACCGGCGGCGCCGGGGTGGTGACTCCGGCTGCGGCGTCGGCCGCCTCGACCTCCTCACGCGTGATGCCCAGCAGGTAGATCACGGTGTCGATGTACGGCACGTTGACCGACGTGTCGGCGGCGTCGCGTACGACGGGCTTGGCGTTGAACGCGACGCCGAGTCCGGCCGCGGCGAGCATGTCGAGGTCGTTGGCGCCGTCGCCGATCGCGATCGTGTTCGCCACCGGGATGCCGGCGTCGTCGGCGAACCGGCGCAGCGCCACGGCCTTCCCGGGCCGGTCGACGATGTCGCCGACCAGCCGCCCGGTCAGCATGCCGTCGGCCACTTCGAGCGTGTTGGCCGCGGCGTAGTGGACGCCGAGCTCGCCTGCGATCCGGTCGATGATCTGGGTGAACCCGCCACTCACGAGGGCGAAGCGATAGCCGAGCCGGCTCAGCGTACGGACCATGGTGTGGACGCCCGGCGTGTAGACGAGCGACTCGTACACCGCATCGAGCGCCGACGCGTCGACGCCCTTGAGCAGCGCGACCCGCTCGCGCAGCGAGTCGGCGAATTCGAGCTCTCCGCGCATCGCGGCCGCGGTAACCTCGGCGACCCGCTCATGGTTGCCGGTGTGCTGCGCCAGCAGCTCGATGACCTCGCCCTGGATCACCGTGGAGTCGACGTCCATGACGACCAGCCGCTGAGCGTGGCGGTGAATGCCGGCCGGCTGGACCGCCACATCGACCTCCTGGCGGGCCGCCTCGATGGCGAGCGTGCGCCGCATCGCCATCGGGTCGGCGCCGGAGACGTCGAAGTCGATCGCGGTGACCGGGTAGCGCGCCATCCGTACGATCCGGTCGATGTTGGCGCCCACATCGGCGATCCGGCCGGCGATGGCGGCGATCGCAGCCGGCCGCAGGGGCGCACCGATAACCGTGACGTGCAGCCGTCCCTCGCGACGAGGCTGGTTGTCGCCATGTCCTCGGGTGAGCTCGACGTTCATGCCGAGCTCGGCCGCGGCGTCCTGGATCGCGCGTACGAGCGGGGTGTCGTTGCGGGGCGCCGTGAGGAGCACGCCCAGCACCAGCCGGCCACGCAGCACGACCTGCTCGATGTCGAGGACGACGACACCGGCGCCGCGGCAGGCTTCGAACAGCCGCGAGGTGACACCGGGTCGGTCCGGTCCG
>DATFRX010000414.1:0-14944 GCA_035262905.1 Nocardioidaceae bacterium | reverse complement strand
GTGGGTGGGCTGATCGGCACTTTCTTCGGGGGATTCACGAAGTTCCTCTGGGAGAAGTGGCTACCGGAGTGGCTGACCTGGAAACGGGCTCAGCGCGTCGAGCGTGAGCGTCAACTCGCTTACGTGCGCGCGCCGGCGATTCTTGCCTTTTCCGATCTCCACTTCCGCCTGCTGGTCATCGAGCAAAGCCAGGCCGGCAACTACCACTACGTCAAGCGGCTGGGCCAAGCCGACTACTACATTCACAGCACCGCCTATCTCGTCGCGCGGGTGTTTGCCTGGCAGGAGATCCTGCGACGGCGCCTGGCAAGTTACGACTACGCCGAGCTGTACCAGCTCCTCGAGGGCATGACCAGGGCGTTCTCGCGCGGTTACCCCGGCTTCCAGGTGTGGCGCCTCGAGCAGACCGAGATCGGTGAGCGAATGATCGTCGCGGGTGACGGCGACGATGTCGCTTGCCTGTCCTTGTCCGACTTCCTCGACCTTCTCGAGCAGGAGGATGTACCGCGTTGGCTCTCGAGCCTCCGCGAGCGGGTGACTGCCTTGCTCGACGAGCCCGCGAACGAGTTGGGTCGCGTGGTCCGAGTCGATGAGTCGCTGATCAAGCTGCTGGCATTCCTGGACCCGAAGCGGCGCTGGCGGCCGGAGGAGGCCTCGGTGGCGATCAGCGTTGAGGCCATCGTGGCGGGATGGGTCGCCGCGGACCTGCTCGAGTCCGAGGACGCGGAGCGATTGGTTGCGCGGATGACCGACAACCAAGCGCCCGTTCGCGAGCCTGAGCCGCCGCGCGGCTGAACGGATTCTCGACACGACTCGGGAGGGGACTTTCGCCTCTCCGGTCCCTGGGATCGCAGTGGCATCGTCGGGCGGTATGCGGGCGGCTCGCAGCGCTCAGCTCATCGGCAGAGACGTCGAGCTCGACGTGCTCCGCGGTGCCGCCGACGATGCTCGGGGCGGCAGTGCGCGGGTGGTCCTGATCGAGGGCGAGCCTGGCATCGGCAAGACGAGGCTGGCCGCCGAGTTGATCCAGGAACTGCTGGACCGACGTGATCTGGTGATCTCGGGACACGGCATCGACCTGGCCGGTGGCGCGTTGGCGTACGGCGTGGCGGCTCAGCTGCTTCGCGAGGTGGCGTACCAACTGGGCGTCGACCGGGTCCGCGACGAGTTGGGCGCCGAGGCCGCCGCGCTGGCTCCGCTGCATCCGGCGCTGGCCGATCAAGCGCCGTCCGGAACGCCAGTCGACCGGACGTCCATCTTCGGGGCGTTCCACAGTCTGCTGCTAGGACTGTCGCGGGATCGGCTGCTGTGTCTGTTCATCGACGACCTGCAATGGGTGGATGCCTCGTCCTTGGACCTGCTCGACTTCGTGGCCAAGGCGTCTGGGCGGGCCCGGCTCCTGTTGCTGTGTACGGTGCGTTCGTCGCCGCACGAGACGGAGCCGATCGCGAAGCATCTGGCCGACCTCGGTCGACTGCCTGGCAGCGATTCGCTGACGCTGTCGGCGTTGGACGACCGCCAGGTGGCGGCGGTAGTTCAGCAGGCCCTCGGCGACGACACCGACCCCGCCTTGGTGGAGCGGGTGCAGCGGCTCAGTGAGGGCGTACCGCTCTACGTGGAGGAGCTGTTGTCGGCCGGCGAGGCCGGGTTGCCCACCACGCTGCGGACCAATCTCGCCGCCCGGGTCGTCGGGCTGACCGACGACGGGCTCGGCTATCTGCAGGCGGCCGCCGTCGGAGCTGGCCATGCGTACGCCGACCTGATGGCGACGGTCAGCGGTCTGAGTCCGACGGCGACGGCGCTGGCCGATCGCGAAGCAACCGCCCGGGGCCTGCTCAATCCCGGGCTGGACTCGGATCCAGTGCGGTTCCACCATGACCTGCTTCGGCAAGCGGTGCTGGACACGCTGCTGGCGACCCGTGGCCGGGAGCTGCATCGGCGTTGGGCCGAGAGCCTCGAAACGGCGAACCTGACCGACCTGTCCGGGGCTGAGGCGGCGGCTGCGGTCGCCACCCATTGGTCGGAGGCCGGTGAGCCGGATCGGGCGCTGCCGGCGGCGGTTGGGGCTGCGGAGGAGGCCAGGTTGCGAAGCGGGTTCGCCGAGGCTGCGCAGTGGTTCCGACGAGCGTTGACGTTGTGGGGTCAGGTGTCTGATCCCGAGGGGCTGGCGGGCCGGAGCCGCACCGACCTGGTGCTCGACGCCATGCTGAGTCTCTATCAGGTGGGCGACTGGCAGGCGCCGAGCACCGTCGCGCGAAGCGAGCTGGCGATGCTGCCCGACGACGATTGGCTGACCGTCCTGGCGCTCAAGCTCGTGGTCGCGGTGACGCCCGCGTACGGCGGTTGGGCGGCCGAACAGATCCTGGCGCCCGAGAAGGTCGAGCCGACCGTGAACGCGCTGCTGGCCGAGCCGGCCAGCAGGCTGACCGTCTTCTGCATGCCGCTGCTCCTGCAGTACCGCGACTGCTTCCCCGACGACTTCACTCCGGAGATCGTCGCCAGGCTCAGGGCTGCCCTGGCCGAGACGCCCGGTGCGGTTGAGGATCACGAAAGCCGGATGCGAACCGTACGGGCGCAGGGCTGGCTCGCCTTGGAGCGCGGTGACGCCGATGCTGCGCTGGCAGCGGCCCGGGCTGCGTTGAGCGTCGAACCACGCCCGAATCCGATGACGCTGGGCTGGCTGATCCACTGCCTGACATCGGTCGGCCGATATCGCGACGCGGTCACCCTGGGCGACCGGCACGGCGATCTTCGATCCGAGCCCGCTCCGGTGCTGCTCTGGCGTCAGTCGATGGACAACTTCACCTATGCGCTCTATGCGATCGGCGACTGGGACCGCTGCTGGAGCCTGCTGACGACCATGCTTCGGGTACTGCCGCCGGGCGCCAACTCCGGGACTACCAGAGCGCTGATGGCCCAGCTCGCTGCCGATCGTGGTGACTTCGCGGTCGCACACGAGCAGGTCGACCAGCTCGGCGAGCTGATGCCGCCGTCCGGATCGCGAGGCTCACCGCTGGTGAGCATGGTGCCTCCGGCCGTCTCGGCAGCGCATCTCGCGCTTAACGAGGGAGATCCCGAGCATGCGCTTGAGGTGTTGGCACCCGTCCTAGCAGCCTCAGACCTGGCTGAGCAGTCGGCCGTGGCCTTCGAAGCCGCCCTCGTTGCTGCCCAGGCACTCTCGCGGCTGCCGGCGGCCGCTCCCGAATCGGAGCGACTGGTCGCGGAGGCCGCTGATCGGCTGCACCCACTCGGCGGGCTCGGCGAGGCCTGGCGATTGGAGGTCGCTCGTCGGTTGGCCGATCTTCGTGGCGAGGATGACCCGAATGGCTGGGCAGCAGTCGTTGACGCGTGGCGGGGCGTGGACTTCGTGTACTACCGGGTCGGCGCGCAACTCGAGCTGGCGCGGGCGCTCATCCGTACCGGCGATCGGGACGCTGCCGCCGACGAGCTGGACGACGGACTCCAGGCGGCACGCGTACTCGGAGCCGCGCCGTTGGTCGACGAGCTCGGTCGGCTGGCCCGCTCGGCTCGGATCCGCGTCGCGGGGGAGGAGACGGCAGCGGATGTTCCGGCTGCCGTGCGGCGACTCACCGGGCGCGAGATCGAGGTGCTGGGCCTGATCGCACGCGGTGACACCAACCAGCAGATCGCCGCCGAGCTCTTCATCTCGCCCAAGACCGCCAGCGTCCACGTCTCCCGAATCATCAGCAAGCTCGGACTCGCCAACCGGACCGAGGTCGCCGCCTATGCCCATCAGCACGGGCTAGCCGACTAGGCGGATCGGCTCAGCGTCGGCTAGGGCAGTCGGGGAAGCGTGGCCAGATACTGCTGGAAGGCCCACCAGTCGGACCGGCACGGATCGTCAGCTGCCGGCGGGGTCTGGGAGACCAGCACATCGATCCCACAGCTGACCGACCCACCCGACGGCTTGGCGCCGGTGCCATCGGCTGGCGGGATGCCAGGCGAAGATCCGATCGGTGCGAAGGGCGCCGCGATCGCGACCAGCGCGATGACGAGGCCGACGCCGCCGGCGACCGATGCGGTTCCCGCTCTCGTCATCGTGAGCTGCCTGCGGGTGGCAGGCGAAGCCGACCTGCCGCCGTCCTGCCCACTCGGGAGCTCCGGGGCAGGACGGCGGGACCTGGTTGTCACGGTGCCCTCCATGCGGCCGTGGCTTCGTTGCAGGCGGTGTCGGTGATGTTGACGCCATTCGCAGGGAGGGCGGAGGGACCGTTGAGCGGAACGACGTAGAGGGCTGGGCGCTGGTCCAGTCCGTCCGCCGTGTACAGCAGTCGGGAGCTGTCGGGCGACCACACCGGTGGCCAGTGCTCGTTCCCCGGCAGGGAGGTGACCTGACGCGGGTCGGAGCCATCGGCGTTCATCACGTAGATGTCGGTGTTCCAGTCTGGTGGGTGGTCGGAGTCCGGGTTCCCGTTCTGATCCGAGACGTACGCGATGAGCTGCCCGTTGGGTGACCAGGACGGCTCTTCGGCGCCATAGGACTCCTGCGTGGTGAGGGCCCGGGGTTCGCCGCCCGCGACGTCGACGACCCAGATCCGGGAGGGACCGCCATCGGCCGCCGATCCGGAGAACACGATCTGCCGCCCATCGGGTGACCAGCTCGGCCAGGCATAGTCACCGGCAGTGTCGAGAATGGGACGGGCGTCGGTGCCGTCCGCGTCCATGATGAAGATGGTCGAACTGTCGGTCGTGCCGGACGTGTAGGCGATGTGCCGGCCGTCCGGCGACCACGTCGGCGTGAGCTCGTTCGTCCCTTCGGTGTTGGTCAGGTTGGTGACCTCGCCGTCCTCGAGACTAATCCGGCAGATGTCGGACGGCGCTGCTCCGAGATTTGGCTTCACGGCTCCGGTGTAGGTGAGGGACGTCCCGTCTGGCGACCAGTCTGGAAAGATCTGCGCACCGGCGCCGAGGACCAGCGGTGCGTGATGGCTATGGTCGGCTCGCATGATCCACAGGTGGAGGCCGCCGCTCGCGTCGGACCCGTAGGCGATGTCGCCACGGCTGTCCAACCCGGCCGAGCTTCCGGCCAGATAACCGCAGACGTCGCCGACTGCTGTTTCGGACCCAGCACCTTCGGTGCTGGAACAGGCGGCCGCCACCAGGAGTACCGCGGCCAACGCCATCGGCCGCAGCGGGTTCGACTGCCGTCTAGGCACTGCTCGATCCCCGGCCGGCGATCTGAGCGTGTCGCCGGCGCTTCACCTTCCGTCCGACCAGCATGAGTACGCCGGTCACGACCGCCGCGCCGGCAACCCAGAGGCCGAACGCAGCGCCGAGGACCAACAGCGCCTCGACGACGCCGAAGTGGAAGGCAAGCACGGCGTAGAGGATCAACAGGATCGTCACGTCCGCGACCGCCGCCGGCAGCCATCGAGGCGACCCCCCACGGCGACCGTGCCGGCCCGACGTCCTGGCCGGCCCCGGTCGGCGGTGTTCACCCGCTTCGCCTCGAGCCTGCGCGACGGCGGCCGCGAGATCCTGCATGTAGTCGGGGTAGTACATGGCGTCCTCCGAGGTACGGAGCGAACGATGTGACACTCCTGAGATTCCTCGTAAGACCCTGCGCATACGTCGGGCGAACTGCTTATCTTGGCAACTCATCGTCGGTCGGACGGCGGGTCAGCCGAGCGTTTCGAAGGTCTGGGAAAGCGTGTTGTCGCGGCGCTTGCCGGTCTCGAGGCCGTTGAGACAGTTGCGAGCGGCATGCACGGCCCGGGGTTCGCCTGACCCGAGGGCGGCCTCCAAGAGCGCCTGGGCCTCTGCGTGCTCGCCTCGGTCGCTCAAGAGCTCGGCGAGTGCGACCTGCGCGATCGGTGACCAGTAGTCGTCCCCGGCGTCGATGGCGGCCCGGTAGGCGTGTTCCGCAGCGTCGGAATGGTCCTGCTGGGCGAACTGGTCTCCGAGCAGGCCGGCGGCGCGTGGGAGCTCGTCTGGGTCGTTCGCGAGGGCTGTCTCCAGCGGCGGCTGGCGCCAGCGACGGCGGGCGAGCAGATCGGTCACGAGGGCGAGGATGGCGAGCGCACTGAACGCGGCAGCGGCGAACAGCAGCCACTGCAGGGTCCGGTCCGAGTTGTCGGTGACCTGCTGGACCGGCGTCACGGACCCGTCGTAACCGTCGTCCAACCTGGGGCAGAACCGGCGGCTCCCGGTGAGCGGGTCGACGCAGGAGATGGCCGCCGCCCGTCCGGCGGAGCCGATCCCGATGGCCACAACGGGGGTCGCAAGCACAGCGACTCGGATGGACATATGGGACAAGCGGTTCATGGCGGCCTCCGACATTGTGGTGACTCAGGACCCGCAGCCGCCCACTCGTACGAGTGGAGGTGCGGGCCGGCCACGCAGGGCCGCTGCGTTGGTGAGATCGAGTTGTGCGGGCGAGCTGGGCGTCAGTGCGGCGGCAGATAGCGCCGGTAGGACCAGCTACCGCAGGACGAGCTGATCTGGCGACGTCTGTCCCGCGTACAGCGGGAATGGGCAGGCGACGCCCGCTTCGGTTGTGAGCGGGTCCGCACTGGCTGGTGCCATCGGCGCATCGTGCGCTCCGCAGCTGCGAGGGCGGCGGATAGCGACCTGACGAGCATGATGCCCCCATGCGGAGTGGACTACTGACACTCTCGAGGCTCCCCGTAAGACATCGTGCTCACGTCTGGCGAACTGCTTATCTTTGGCCGCTGCTCACGCCCGGCTCGGGTCGTCGGGCGGCTGATCCGGGACCTTGGGCACTGCGGAGTCGCGGCGGCAGGTGTTTGAGTGCACGCAAGGTGTTGCCTCAAGCGCACATGTTGGCGTGCCGGGACATCGGAGGGGCCGGGTGGACCGCGCTTCGCGCCTTTCCCGAGTCACAAAGGAGCGCACACCATGAAGAAACTGGCACTGACCGCAGCCGCCGCACTGGCGGCGACGACGTTGACGGGGGCGGCCGTCGTCCCGGCTATCTCACCCGCCGCCGGCGAGGCCAAGGTCTACACCAAGCGGCTTGTCTCGCGTGACCTCGCAACCCATCAGCTCACCAGGAACACCTTCACCGGCGCAGCGGTCGACCGACGGGAGGGTCATGTCGTCGGCTACGAGAGCTTCAGCATCCACTTCCACCCGAAGCAGGGTCAGGCGGACATCTGGGACTCGTTCGCGCTGAGAGACGGAACCATCTCTGCGGTAGTCCATGTCAGGTCGTTGTCCGACGCAGTCCACCACGGGCGAATCCTCAACGGGACCGGAAAGTACCGAGGTGCTCGCGGCACCATCGCCGCCCGTCCCGCGCCGCACAGCGACAGGACGTTCATCACGCTGAGATTCCACCTCTGACGAACGCCGTCCCCTGACGGGCGCTACTTCGCGCTCGCCTGCCTGGATCCGCGCCAACGCAAGGGATGCAGGCGGGTGGTGTCCTCCTGCGGCTCGGGCCAGGTCTCGGGCGTCGTGGTCTCGTACGCCTCGGGCGCCAGCTCTTCGGGTGCCGCCTCGGGCTCGGCGCGTTCGACCTCCCGGACGCCGACGACGGCGAACCGGCCGAGCGCGAACGCGGCCAGGAACACGATCACCACGCCGAGTCCGCCGAAGAAGGCGACGTATTCGAGGATTTGCCGCGTGGTGTTGCCGACCGGCTCCCCGACGGTAGGGCTGCCCCAGATCGCGGACATCGGAATGCCGACGACGAACCAGGCTCCGCTCAGCGCGGCCAGCCCGCTCCCGAGCGCGGCCGCAGCGCGGTTGGCGCTCCCGAGCACCAGCAGGCCGCCAAGCGCGGCGCCGACGCCCGGCAGGACTTCCAGCAGGAGCCGGCCGTTCGTGAGGTCCCACGCCGTGGCCGGCGTGTAGGCGAAGTCGAAGTACGGTCCAACGAACGGGATCAAGGCACCCCACGCGCCAAGCAGGATCAGCAGGAGGCCACTCACGGCCCCTCGGCTGCGCGGAGCTCGCATCTTCGCAGTCACGACGATCACCTTCTGTCAGGTCTGGCCTGGTCGGCCGACACACGCCTGAGGTACCCAGCGGCGTACCAACCATGCGTTCCGGGCCGTTTTGTCCCAGTGGGCCGGCTGGGCTGGCATGGTCGGTCTCCGCCTGGGTACGGGAGGCGTGGTGGCGTGCCTGGTCCGAAACGGGCACGTCTCGCACCCTGCAGGGAGGTTGTCGTGAACTGCTACGACTGCGCCGTCGAAGGACGAAGCGAGGCGGCGCTCGCCCGCTGTCGCAATTGCGGCACCGGCGTCTGTCAGCAACATCTCGAAGTGGGCCGACTCCCGGTCGAGCAGAACTCGGTAGGCCCACGCGTCGCCGAGGCATCCCGCCGGATCCTCTGCACCTCCTGCGATCAGGTGCTGGCCGAGCCGGAGGGTTGGCTGACGTCGGAGGACGTGCCGGAGTAGTCGTCGCCGCGACGTCTACCTGGGCTGGTCCGATTCCAGCAGTACGGCAGGCGTCTTCGGGTAGCCGACCGGGAGCAGGTATGTCGTACGCGCGCGGCTGTAGAGCACCCGCCAGTGCCAGTAGCCGAAGTACGTGGACCTCGATCGCTGCATCGTGCGGGCGTACGCGTTGACGGCTCGGACGTAGGCGCTGGCCGGGTTGTAGTGCCAGAGGGCACCGTCGATGTTGGCAGGTGCGCCGTTGGCCCGGAGCAGTCGGGCGGCGGCGAGGATCGCATCGTGGGGGTCGTTGATGTCGCCGCCGGCGCCGTAGCGATCCCAGGTGGACGGAAGGAACTGCATCGGCCCACGCGCGCCGGCCGTGCTGACCCCGCGGATCCGTCCCATCCGGGTCTCCACCAGGTGGATGGCCGCCAGGTAGGTCCAGGGCACGCCGGTGCGTCGTTGCGCGTCGCGGTAGTAGCCGAGGAGCCGAGCCGGTGGGGGCGGCGGGACGATGCGCCACTTCGGCAGGGTGGGCTCTGGATTGCTGATGCTGTGAAGGGCGATGGCGGCGTGGACGCAGTCCCGAGTCAGCAGTGCCGTCTGTGGATGCAGCCGGCCCATGACCTTGCGGCGAAACGCGCCGGGTGAGTCGGCGAGGGCGCGTACCGCCAACTGCTGGAACTCGCCCGCCTTCCGGACCTCGACGGCCGATGCCTGCGGATCTCGTACGGTGCTCGCGGCTTGATTGAGTTGATCGGCCAGTGCGATCGGGTCGCGCGAGGTCGGACCTGCAGGCAATGAACGACGGGCCTGGTCGGGAGCCGATCGGGTGGCCGGAGGTGCGGGTCGGTCGGCCGGCTCTCGGGTCTGCGCCGATGTCGCCGGGGCAGACTGATCCTGGCTCTCCTCGTCGGCGGTGCAGGACAGCAGCAGGCAGCTCAGCGCGGCGCAGACCGCGAGCGGGGCTGCGACGGGCCTCGAGAGGTGACGGTGGCGGGTGCTGTCACGCATAACGCTCTTCAG
Source organism: Nocardioidaceae bacterium (assembly GCA_035262905.1). Lineage (GTDB taxonomy): Bacteria > Actinomycetota > Actinomycetes > Propionibacteriales > Nocardioidaceae > DATFRX01. Next base: position 5,546 of record DATFRX010000414.1, on the reverse strand, counting down.
TATGTGTGCGCCCCATACCCCGACATCAAGCGGCCGCCAGTCGTCCCGTCGTGCCGGTCGAGTTTGTGGGGTCGTCGTGACCGAGACACCACTGGTCGGCGGGGACCTCGGCTCGGACGTCGGCGACATGCTTGCCGCAGCCGGCCCAGGTGGTTCTGCCGCAGCTCGTACAAGGGACGGGGTAGCACACGGTCGCTTCTCTCGTACGCGATCAGGCGGGCGCTTCGCCGACTTCGAGGGCATCGGCGAACTCGCAGAATGCCTCGTAGGCGCGGGCGCCGTGGATGGTCGCTGGTCCGCCATGCATGACGAAGGCGACACCGATGGCCTCCGCGGCCTCCTGGCGGGTGGCACCGGCGCGCGCGGCGGCCTGGCCGTGTGAGGCGACGCAGCCGTCGCAGCCTTCGACGACGCCGATCGCGAAGGCGATGAGCTCCTTGGTCTTTCGGTCGAGCGCGCCATGGGCGAAGGCGGCCGTGGAGAGCTCGCGGTAGCCGTCGTAGACGTCCGGGATCGCGCGGCGCAGTTGGCGGTGCTGTGGCGCGAGTTCGCGTAGCACCGCCTTGCCGTGCGCGGAGGCGTGGGCGGTATCGGTGGCGGGCATGATGATGCAGTTCCTTTCGAGTCAGCTATGAGAGAACGTGATGGCGGGCAGCATCCGGCGCAACCAGCGGGGTGTGGCCCAGGCAGCCCGGCCGGCGACGCGAAGCATCACCGGAAGCAGAACGAGTCGGACCAGGAAGGCGTCGAGCAGCACGGCGATGCCGAGGATGACGCCCATCTCCTTCGGCGGCAGCGGTCCGGACAGGGCGAAGGTCAGGAAGACCGCGACCATGACTCCGCCGGCGGCGAAGATGACCCGGCCGGAGTGGGCGACTGCGCCGACCATCGCCTCGTGCGGGTCTCCGGACTTCTCCCAGTGCTCCTTGGCGGAGGCGAGCAGGAAGACGGTGTAGTCCATCGCAATGGCGAAGATCATCGCGAAGAAGAACACCGGCGCCCAGGCGTCGAGGAATCCCTGGGGTTCAAAGCCGAGCAGCCCGGAGCCATGGCCGTCCTGGAACACCAGGCGGGCCACGCCGAACGCGGCGGCGGTCGACAGCAGGCTCGCCAGGGTGCCGAGGAGCGAGATCAACGGTGCCTGCAGCGCCACGAGCAGCAGTAGGAAACCGAGGACGAGGACGACCCCGATCACCAGCGGAGTGGACTCGTCGAGCTGGGTCTTGAGGTCGAGGTTCTCCACCGCAGCGCCGCCGACAAGAGCGGAGTCGGGGAGGTCGGTACGGAGCCGGTCGACGGTGGTGGCGAGCTCAGGGTCGGACGGATCGACCGTCGGCACGGCCTGGATCAGCTCGTGGCCACTGCCGTCGGCTGGCCGCATGGTTGGCACGACCGCGCCGATGCCTGGATCGCTCTGCAACACCTCGGCGGCCGTCTTGGCCTGGCCGTCGTCCACGACGATCTGGAGCATGCCGGGAGCGCCGGGCCCGAAGGCGTCCTTGACCTGGTCGTACCCGATGCGCGCACTGGCGTCCTCGGGGAGGACCTTGATCGAGGGCATGGCGGTCTTGAGCCCGAAGATCGGGGCGGCGAGCGCGAGGAGCACGACCAGCGACCCGATGCCCCACGCCGCCGGGCGACGCCAGAGGCGCTCACCCCAGCGCGCGAACGCCTGGGACCGATGCTCTGAGGTGTGCACCCAGGGCAGTGAGAACCGGTTGATCTTCTCGTCGAGCGTGGTCAGCACCAACGGCAACAGGGTGAGCGTGGCGGCGAGTACGAAGACGACCGAGAGCATGATGCCGCCGGCCATCGAGCGGAACGACGGCGACGGCACCAGCATCACTGCGGAGAGCGAGACCAGCACGGTGGCGCCGGACAGTAGGACGGCCTTGCCGGCGGTGTCCATGGTCTCGGCGATCGCGTCGCGGGCGGACTCGTGCTGGCCCATCCGAGCGGCTCGATAGCGAACGACGAGGAAGAGGGCGTAGTCGATCCCCAGGGCGAGGGAGAACATCATCGCGAAGTTCATCGCCCAGATCGAGACTGGGACGATCTCGTTGATCAGGACCAGCGAGCCGGCGGATGCGACTAGGCCCGCGAGCGTGAGGATCAGCGGGAGGCCGGCGGCGACGAGAGCGCCGAAGGCGAGGACGAGGATGGCGACGGTGACCGGCCAGGAGAACATCTCCGAGGTCAGCATCGCCTTCAGGTTGGCGTCGTTGAAGTCCGACCACAGCAGCGAGGAGCCCGTCGGGTTCACCTGGACAGTGCTGGTGGACGTGGCCTGCAGTTCGCCCTTGAGGTCGGTTGCGACCCGCACCATCTCGTTCGTGTCCACACCGGCCCCGGCCAGGACCACCGCGGTCCGGCCGTCCGGCGAGATGCTCGCCCCGGGCGTCGGGGGGACCACTTCGGCAAGGCGCGGTTCGTTCTCGAGGATCTTGGTGACCGAGGCGACGACCGCGGGTCCGTCGCCCTGGGAGAGCGGCCCGTCTGTGCTGTGCACCACCACCTGGATGGCGTGGCTGGCGTTGCCTCCGAAGTGCTCCTGCGCCAGGTCCCGCACGGCCACCGACTCTGAGCCGTCGGCCTGCCAGCCCGCGCCGGACAGGTTCTTCTCGACCGACGGAGCGAGCGCGCCCAGACCGACGATCAGCAACGCCCACGTGATGATCACGAACCGACGATGCTCGGTCACCCACACGCCGAGTCGGCCGAGCGGGCCGAGGTCGCTGGTCGTAGCCGCGGGCTGCGCCTCGGCCTGGTACGTCTGCGCCACTGTGGCGCCTCCAATCTTCGTAACCCCCTGGGGGGATGCGATAGGATGCTAACATAACCCCCTGGGGGGATACGAAATCGTGTGGTGAAGGATGCGAAGTGGAGGACGCAGATGCGGCTCGAGCCTGAGGAGACGAAGGCGATCATCACCCGCCTCAAGCGAGCGAACGGTCACCTGGCGTCAGTGATCCGGATGCTCGAGGAAGGCTCCGAGTGTGAGGACGCCCTCACCCAGCTCGCCGCCGTCAACAAGGCCATCAGCCGCGGCGGCTACGCGCTTGTCGCCACCGGACTCGAGCACTGTCTCGCCGAAGGCGGCCTCGACAGCGTCGATGCGAAGAAGATGGAGAAGCTGTTCCTCGCGCTCGCGTAGGCGCGTCCTCGCACGTAATAGACTGCCGCTCCGTGGCCAACACGTCGGCGCACTTCCGGGACCGGCGCACGTGAAGTTCGCGGTCCGAGCGGTCTTCTGGGTGATCGCGTACCTCGGTGCTGTGATCGCGCCGCTGGTCTTCGCCGCGATCGGCGCCGGTCAGCCGGACCATGGGTTCTGGACGAACTTCTCGGTCGCGCTGGGCTTCGTCGGGCTCGCGATGATGGGACTCGAGTTCGTGCTCGTGGCCCGCTTCGCTCCGGTGGCCGCACCGTTCGGTCAGGATGCCCTGCTGCAGTTCCATCGGCAGCTCGGGTACGTCGGGCTCGCCTTCGTCTTCGGCCATGTCGCGCTGTCGCTCAAGTGGGAGTCCCTGACGCCGAGCGACGCCGTACAGGCACCCGCGCTCATCTGGTTCGGCGTGGCCGCCGTCGGAGCCGTCGTCGTGCTGACGGTGACGTCGGTCTGGCGAGTACGGCTGCGACTCTCGTACGAGGTATGGCACGTCATCCACACCGTGCTCGCCGTGGTCGCGGTCGTCGGGGCGCTGGTCCACATCTACCTGGTCGACGAATACGTGAGCACGCTCTGGAAGCAGATCCTGTGGGGACTCATGGCGGCGGCGTTCTTGTCGCTGCTCGTCTGGGTCCGTCTGATCAAGCCGCGCCTGATGCGCGATCGCCGGTGGCGCCTCGAACGGGTCGAACATGAGCCCGGTCAGACCACCACGCTGGCGTTGAGCCCACCCGACGGCACGCGGTTCCGCTTCGACCCCGGCCAGTTCGCCTGGTTCGGGTTCGGTCGATCGCCGTACTCGCTCACCCTGCATCCGTTCTCGTTCTCGTCGAGTGCCGAGGGTGACGAGGTCGAGATCGCGGTGAAGGCGCTGGGCGATTTCACGTCCGGAGTCCACGCGCTCGAGCCGGGCACGACGGTGTACGTCGACGGGCCGCACGGCGTTTTCTCGATGGACCAGGACGAGGGACCGGGGTTCGGACTCATCGCGGGCGGCGTGGGTATCGCGGGCCTGATCAGCATGCTACGCACGATGGCCGACCGCGAGGACGTCCGGCCGGCGATCCTGTTCTACGCGAACGGCGACTGGGACAGCGTGGCGTTCCGCGACGAGCTCGAACGCCTCAAGGAGCGGATGGCCCTGACTGTGGTGCACGTTCTCGAGCGGCCGGCCGAGGACTGGGACGGCGAGGCGGGCTTCGTCACGGCCGAGATCCTCTCGCGCCACCTGCCAAGCGGCTACCGCCGATTCCAGTACTTCATCTGCGGACCCGGACCGATGATGGACGCGGTGGAGAGTGCGCTGATCGAGCTGGACGTGCCAGGGGAGCGCGTCCACACCGAGCGATTCGACATGGTGTGAGGAGGGCGGGCCGATGCGACACGTCCAGATGACCCGACTCGCCTGGCTGATCGCCGGCCTGCTGGTGCTCGCCTGCCTCGTCTTCGCCGCGTCACAGAGCTGATCCCGCGGCCTCTCACATGGCGCAGAGTGTGAGCGCCGGGAGCTCCTCCAGCATGTCCAGCTCCTTGGACATCGCGGCGTTGAGTCGCAGCAGGAGGTCGCCGATCTGGTCGTCGCTCCAGCGGTGACCGGCGATGGTGTCAGTGAGGTCGAACAACGCAGTGGACAGGGCGTCACGCGTCGTCTGGTAGCCGGCCAGCGCCTCGCACTCGTCCGCGCCGTACAAATGGATCGCGACGATCGTCCGGGCAAGCAGCTCGGCGTCGCGAAGGGCATCGGTGAGGCCGTGCGCGCTGAGTGGATCCTTGAAGTAGCCGGCGTCGCCGACCAGCGCCCAGCCCGGTCCCCACGATTGGCGAAGGTAACCGGGCAGTCCGGTGAAGGTCCGCATCGGCGGTGCCGGCTCCGCCGCGAGCCGGTCGGCGAGCTCCGGATCGGACCTGGCGACGATGCGCAGCAGCGGGTCCAGTCCGCCACGGCCGATCCGGCTCGGGATCGCGCTGGCGAACACGCAGATCTGGCCGTCATTGGTCGGGATGACGCCGGACGCTGCGTTCGGACGGTAGTTCCACTCGTAACCGTCGACTCCGGCGTTCGGCCAGTAGCCGTACGTCGTGGCGCTGACTCCGGTGCCGAGTCGTTGTACGGCCGCGCCGACCCGTTTGGCAACGGTGGAGCGGATGCCGTCGGCTCCGACGACGAACCGCGCGTCGGCTTGGAAGTCGTGCCCGTATCGGGTGCGGCCGACGACGCCGGTGACGACACCCTGCTGATCCCGTACGACGTCGGACACGGCGACGCCGAAGCGCACCTCCGCTCCGGAGTTGGACGCGGCGTCGACCAGGATCGGATCGAGCACGGTGCGCCGCGGCGCGTAGAGAGCATCCACGCCGTAGGACGGCTTGATCGCGA
>DATFRX010000413.1:0-11563 GCA_035262905.1 Nocardioidaceae bacterium | reverse complement strand
GCTGGGGAAGGCGGTGGTACGGGAACCGGTGGCGCTCCTGTCGTGGCACGGATCGCACGGTCGCTCGGCGCCCTGACCATCGGTGTGGTGACCCGGCCGTTCGCGTTCGAGGGACGGCGACGGGCCAACCAGGCCGAGGAGGGCATCGCCGCGCTGCGGGAGGAGGTCGACACGCTGATCGTGATCCCGAACGACCGGCTGCTGTCGATCAGCGACCGCAACGTCAGCGTGCTCGACGCCTTCAAGCAGGCCGATCAGGTGCTGCTGCAAGGCGTCTCGGGCATCACCGACCTGATCACGACCCCGGGCCTGATCAACCTCGACTTCGCCGACGTCAAGTCGGTGATGTCCGACGCCGGGTCGGCGCTGATGGGGATCGGCTCCGCGCGCGGTGACGATCGGGCGGTGGCCGCGGCCGAGATGGCCGTGTCGAGCCCGCTGCTGGAGGCGTCCATCGACGGCGCCCACGGCGTCCTGCTGTCGATCGCCGGCGGCTCGGACCTCGGGCTGTTCGAGATCAACGAGGCGGCGGCGCTGGTCAGCCAGGCCGCCCACGCCGAGGCCAACATCATCTTCGGGGCGGTGATCGACGACGCGCTCGGAGACGAGGTGCGGGTCACGGTGATCGCCGCCGGGTTCGACGGCGGTATGCCGAAGCGACGTGACGCCGGTCAGCCGGCGCTGCGGCGCGAGAAGGCGATGCCGCCGACTCCGGAGCCACCGCCGAGGGAGCCGGCCAGCTCCAACGGTCAGGAGCACCGCGAGCGAGAGACTCCCACGCCGGAGCCGGCCCGGCCCGCGACGCCGACCTCGCCGCTGACGGTCGGCGCCGGTGTGACGCCGCCGCGCAAGCCGCCCCACGTCGACGACGACCTCGACGTGCCCGACTTCCTGAAGTAGGTGTTCGCCTTCCGAGAGTCCCGCGGACCGGTCGAGGTGGCGTTCACCGATCGGCACGACGGCGTCAGCGAGGGGCCGTGGGCGTCGCTCAACCTCGGGACCAGCAACGGTGACGACCCCGAGCGGGTGACTCGCAACCACGAGATCGCCGCGACCGGTCTGGGTCTGGACCCGGATCGGATGGTCCGGATGAGCCAGAAACACGGCGACGGCGTGTCGACCGTCACGTCGCGGCCGGCCGAGATCCCGGTCGCCGACGGTCTGGTGACCACGACTCCCGAGCTGGGCCTGCTCGTACGCGTCGCCGACTGCGTGCCGGTGATCCTCGCCGATGTCGATGCCGGCGTCGTCGGCGTCGCCCATGCCGGCCGGCCCGGTCTGACCGTGGGCATCGTCGCCTCGACGGTCGCCGGCCTCCGGGCCGCCGGCGCCGAGTCGCTCGTGGCCTGGCTCGGCCCCCGGGTGTGCGGCCGGTGCTACGAGGTTCCGGCGCAGATGCGTGCCGACGTCAGCGCGGCGGTGCCGGCCGCGTGGGCGACGACGTCCTGGGGCACGCCGTCGGTCGACGTCGGTGCGGGCGTCGCCAGCCAGTTGCGCGACCTCGGCGTCGATGTCATCGACCTGATGGCCACCTCGGACGCCTCGCGCTGGTGCACCCGCGAGAACACCGACCTGTTCTCCTACCGTCGACAGGGACAGCGATCCGGCCGGCTCGGTGGCCTGGTCCGGATCCGCTCGTGACCGACGATCGTCGCGGTGAGCTCGCGGCGGGGCTCGAGCAGGTGCGGGCCCGGATCGATGGCGCCGCCCGATCGGTCGACCGCGATCCGGCCGAGATCGCCCTCGTCGTCGTGACCAAGACCTTCCCCGCCAGCGACGTGGCGCTGCTCGCCGACCTCGGCGTACGCGACGTGGGAGAGAGCCGGCATCCAGAGGCGCGCGACAAGCGACGCGACTCGCCTCCCGGCCTGGTCTGGCACTTCGTCGGCGTCCTGCAAAGCAACAAGGCGCGAGCGGTCGCCCGCTACGCAGACGTCGTGCACTCGGTGGATCGCGAACGGCTGGTCGAGCCGCTGTCGCGGGGCGCGGCCGACGAGGAGCGCACCGTCCGCTGTCTGGTCCAGGTCAACCTCGACCCCGAGCCGTCGGCCGGCCGGGCCGGCTGCGCCCCGTCCGAGGTGCCCGAGCTCGCCGACCTGATCGCGGCCGCCGACCGACTCGAGCTGGGCGGCCTGATGGCGATCGCGCCCCAGGGCGTCGACCCGGAGCCGGTCTTCGCCCGGCTCGCCGCCATCGCGGCCGACGTCCGCCGTGACCATCCCGGCGCGTCGATGCTGTCCGCGGGCATGAGCGGCGACCTGGAGGCGGCCGTACGCACCGGCGCGACACACGTACGCATAGGCCGCGCGGTGCTCGGTACGAGGCCATCTGACGGGTAGTGTCATCAGCGCAGGCCCACGCCTGTAGCAGAGGACGCGAGGCGGCGATCGCCTCGAAACCGACCCGGAGGTCGATGAGGCCATGTCTGGCGCGATGCGCAAGGTTGGTGTGTACCTGGGCCTGGTCGAGGACGCCGACCGATTCGATGACGAGTATGACGACGTCGAGACCTACGAGGAGCCGCCCGCCGAGCGTCGCCCGGTGCGAGCCGTCCGCGACGAGCCGAGCGGTCAGGTGACCGAGCTGGCGCCCCGCCGGCGGCCGGTCGAGGTGCACCGCAGCGACGCCGTCCGGATCACGACCCTGCACCCGCGCACGTACAACGAGGCGCGCACGATCGGTGAGCACTTCCGCGACGGCATCCCGGTGATCATGAACCTGTCCGAGATGGACGACAACGACGCCAAGCGGCTGGTCGACTTCGCGGCCGGCCTGGTCTTCGCGGTCCACGGATCGATCGAGCGAGTCACGGCGAAGGTGTTCCTGCTGTCCCCGCCGAACGTGTCCGTCACGGCCGAGGACAAGCAGCGCCTCGCCGAAGGCGGCTTCTTCAACCAGAGCTGACGCGCGCATGCAGCTTGCCGGTGAGATCATCGCCTTTGTCCTGTGGGTCTGCCTAATTCTCCTGATCGCCCGGATTGTTCTCGACTGGGTTCAGATGCTGGCCCGGTCGTGGCAGCCCAAGGGAGCCCTGCTCGTCCTCTGCGAGATCATCTACTCGATCACCGATCCGCCCCTGCGGGCGATCCGCCGCGTACTCCCGCCGCTTCGACTTGGTATGGTCGCCCTCGACCTCTCCCCGCTGGTCCTCTTCGTTCTGATCTACATCCTCCAGCAGGTCAACGCGGCTATCTTCTTCTAACTGAGCCGTCATGCGCCCAGTTGTCGCCATCTGCCGTTCACCGGGTACGGTGGGCGCACCAGGAAGGTCCCTTCGATCCTGAGGTGAGGTCATGCCGCTTACTCCAGAGGACGTGCGCAACAAGAGATTCACGCCCGTCCGCCTGCGCGAGGGCTACGACATGGGCGAGGTCGACCAGTTCCTCGACGAGGTCGAGTCCGAGCTCGAGCGGCTCACTCAGGAGAACAACGACCTACGGACGAAGCTGGCCCGCGCGTCGAGTTCCCGCCCGCCCGAGGACACCCAGGCGATGCGGGCTCCCGAGCCGCCGCGTCCGGTGCTCGAGGAGCGCAAGCCGCTGCCACCGCCCCGCATCGAGGCGCCGCCTCCGATGCCGGCCATGTCCCAGCAGCGGCACGCCCCGGAGTCGGTGGCGGACGCTTCCGGTGCCGCCGCCCGGCTGCTCGAGATCGCGGCCAAGAACGCCGAGGAGATCGAGGCCGACGCCAAGGACCAGGCCGACAAGATCCTGGCCGAGGCGCGCATGAAGGCCGAGCGGCTGACCAACGAGTCCCGCGCCAAGGCCGACCGCATGGAGTCCGACGCTCGCGCGCGGGCCCAGAAGCTCGACGCCGAGACCGCCGAGCGCCGGCAGCAGCTGTTCGGCGACCTCGAGCGCGACCGGGACCGGCTGTCCCGCGAGGTCGAGCACCTGCGTTCGTTCGAGCGGGAGTACCGCAGCCGGCTCAAGAACTACTTCCAGGCCCAGCTCGCGCAGTTGGAGGGCGAGGAGACCGTCGCCGCTCCGCTCCCCGGGCCGGACTCCGAGCACTCGCCGAAGCGGCTGCGGTCGCTCCTCGGGGAGGACGACCGCCAGCAGCGCTGACCTTCCTGCGCCGGCTGCGCGCGCTGTCTCGCGCCTGACCTCGCCTCAGACCCGCCGCAGCCAGACCGTCAGACCCAGATCGGCATCGTGATGCCGGGCCAGAGTCGCATCATCGGGCTCGCCCGGCATCACGCGCGTTGCGAGCACCTCGTCGGCGATCGTCCGCTCGTGATCGGTCAGCGCCGTCGCCAGATCGCCGTCGGCCGCCCACCACAGCTCCACCCGGTCGCTCACGTCGAAGCCACTCGCCTTGCGGCTCTCCTGGACCAACCGGACCACCTCCCGGGCCAGGCCCGCCCGGACCAGCTCGGGCGTCAGCTCCAGATCGAGCGCCACCGTCTCACCCTGGTCGTTGACCACCGACCAGCCCTCGCGGGGGCGCTCCGAGATCAGCACCTCGTCCGGCTGTACGGTCTCGGTCCGCCCGTCGACGTCGACCGTCGCACTGCCGGACTCGCTCAGGGTGGTGGCCAGCGCCTGGGCGTCGGCGGCGGCGATCGCGGCGGCCACCTTCGGGGTGTCCTTGCCGAACCGCTTGCCGAGGGCGCGGAAGTTCGCCTTGGCCGAGTGCTCGACGAGATCGGCGCCGGCGGACGCGAGCGAGTCGACGACCGCGACGTTCAGCTCGGTCGCCACCTCGTCGCGTATCGCCTGCGGCAGGCTCGGCCAGGTGGCCGACCCGACCAGCGCCCGGGCCAGCGGCTGCCGGGTCCGTACCTTCGCCTCGGCCCGTGCCGCCCGGCCCAGCTCGACCACCCGGCGGGCCAGCCCCATCTGCTCGTCGAGTGCCGGGTCGAGCAACGCCTCGTCGACCTCGGGCCAGGACGCGAGATGCACCGACTCCGCGGCATCGGGGTCGACCGGGCGTACGACGTCCTGCCAGACCCGCTCGGTCACGAACGGCGTCACCGGCGCCAGCAGCCTGGTCAGCACATCGATCGTCTCGTGCAGGGTCGCGAGCGCGGCCGGGTCGCCGTCCCAGAACCGTCGGCGGGAGCGCCGGACGTACCAGTTCGACAGCTCGTCGACGAAGGCGGAGATCAGGGCGCCGGTCCGCTGCGTGTCGAAGACCTCGAGCGCCTCGGTCACGTCGCGGGTCAGTCCCTGGGTTCGCGACGCCAGCCAGCGGTCCAGGATCGGCCGCTCGCCGACCCGTGGGGCGCCGTCGGCCGGGGTCCAGCCGGCCGTCCTCGCATAGAGGGCGTGGAAGGCGACCGTGTTCCAGTAGGTCAGGAGCACCTTGCGGACGATCTCCTCGAGCACGCCGTGCCCGACCCGCCGAGTGGCCCAGGGCGAGCCGGAGCAGGCCATGAACCAGCGCAGTGCGTCGGCGCCGTGGGCGTCCATCAGCGGCACCGGCTCGAGGATGTTGCCGAGGTGCTTGGACATCTTGCGGCCGTCCTCGCCGACGATCAGCCCGACGCAGACGACGTTCTCGTACGCCGTCTGGTCGAACAGTGCCGTGCTGATCGCCATCAGCGTGTAGAACCAGCCGCGGGTCTGGTCGATCGCCTCGCAGATGAACTGGGCCGGGTACGCCCGGTCGAAGCGAGCGTCGGACCCTTCGACGTACGGGTAGCCCCACTGCGCGAACGGCATCGAGCCCGAGTCGTACCACGCGTCGATAACCTCGGTGACCCGGCGCGCCTCGGCCTGGCACTGCGGGCAGGGGAAGGTGAGGTCGTCGACGTAGGGCCGGTGCGGGTCGAGGGCGGACTGGTCCGACCCGGTCAGCTCGGTCAGCTCGGCCCGGGAGCCGACGCAGGTGAGGTGGCCTTCGGGGCAGCGCCAGATCGGCAGCGGCGTACCCCAGTAGCGGGTCCGCGACAGCGCCCAGTCGACGTTGTTGTTGAGCCAGTCGCCGTAGCGGCCGGTCTTGACCGACGTCGGGATCCAGTTGGTCGCCTCGTTGGCGGCCAGCAGCCGGTCCTTGAACTCGGTGGTCCGGATGTACCAGCTCGGGATCGGGTAGTAGATCACCGGCGTGTGGCAGCGCCAGCAGTGCGGATAGTTGTGCTCGTAGGTCTCGTGGCGGAACAGCAGACCCCGTCGCTCGAGATCGGGCACCAGGTGCCGGTCCGCGTGCTTGAAGAACTCGCCTCCGACCAGGTCGATGTCGGGCAGGAACCGGCCCTCGAGGTCGATCGGGTTCACCATCGGGACGTCGTTGGCCCGGCAGCTGCGGAAGTCCTCCTCGCCGAAGGCGGGTGACATGTGGACCAGCCCGGTGCCGTCGGTCGTGCTGACGTAGTCCTCGTTGACGACGAAGTGACCGCGGTCGGACGGCCACTCGACCAGGTCGAACGGCCGGGAGTACGACCAGCCGACCATGTCGCGGCCGGTGAAGCGGTCCGTCACGGTCCAGCCGTCGCCGAGGACCTCGGCCAGCAGCGGCTCGGCGACGACGAGGGTCTCGGTCCCGTCCGTGGCGGCGACGTACTCCACGTCCGGGTGCACCGCGACAAGGGCGTTGGACACCAGGGTCCAGGGGGTCGTGGTCCAGGTCAGCAGCGCGGCCTTGCCGGCGAGGGGGCCCGAGGTGAGCGGGAACCGGACGTACACCGACGGGTCGGCGACCGTCTCGTAGCCCCCGGGCTGGCCGAGCTCGTGGTCGGACAGGCTGGTCCCGCAGCGCGGGCAATAGGGCGTGATCCGGTAGTCCTCGACCAGCCAGCCCTTGTCGAAGATCCGCTTGAGCGACCACCAGACGCTGTCGATGTACTCCGCGTCCATCGTGCGGTAGGCCTGGGACAGGTCAATCCAAAAGCCCATCCGCTCGGTCATCTGCTCGAACAGGTCGACGTGGCGGAACACTGACTCGCGGCACTTGGCGTTGAACTTCGCGATGCCGTACTTCTCGATGTCGGCGTGGCCGGACAGGCCGAGCTCCTTCTCGACGCCGACCTCGACGTGCAGGCCCTGGCAGTCCCAGCCGGCCTTGCGGTCGACCCGGTAGCCCTGCATGGTCTTGAACCTCGGGAACAGGTCCTTGAAGACCCGGGCCTCGACGTGGTGGACGCCGGGCATGCCGTTGGCTGTGGGCGGGCCTTCGTAGAAGGTCCAGGTCGGTCCGGCAGCGGTCCGGTCGAGCGACCGGTCGAAGGTCTTGTGGTCGCGCCAGAACGCCATGATGTCGCGCTCGACGGCCGGCAGGTCGACCTGCGGGCGTACGGGACGGTAGCCGGGCGCGTCGGCTGCGGTCGGATCGCGGTCGGTCATCTCGTCTCCGTCAGGTCCTGCGACAGGTCTGGCGGAGGGACGAACGGCGCTGGTCGCGCCGACCGCGGTACCACCCTCCTTGGCCGGCTCCGGGCCGACCCTCTCGTGGCGCGCCGCTGCCGGGTCTACTGAGCCGTCCCATGGGGGGCGGCCGTTCTGCCGGCGGCTCCGGGATGATCTTCGTCGCGGCGTGCCCCCGGGCTCACACCATCTCCGGGTCGCTCCGTAGCACGTGGACGCGACTACTCGTCCCATCGTCGCCCTGCGGCGTGACAAGTGTAGAAGACGGGCACAGGTGGGGCACACTGGCTTTCGAACGAGGGGAGCACCGTGGTGGCGGTGGTGCGAGCGTGGCTGCGGGTGACGCCGGGGTCGGCCAGGTCCGGCGTCGGCGGCTCCTACCCGCGACCGGGTGAGCCGGCCGTCCGGGTCTCGGTCCGCGAGCGTGCCGTCGACGGTCGCGCGACCCGGGCGGCGCTGGCGCTGGTCGCCGACGCGCTGGGGGTCGCGGAGCGTGACGTACGTCTGGACGCCGGTCGGCGCGGTCGCGACAAACTGGTCGCAATCGACACCGATGACCCCACCGAGGTGCTGGAACGATTACGGATTCTCCGGGAAAATCAGCTATGACCGGGACGGGTCGGGCGTCGTACCGGCGGCGCGTGAGGTTGAAGCAGCGCGACGGTGTCTCTATCCTTCCGGCACTGCACACGGTGGCTCACCAGGTCACCGGAACGCGAAGGGCAGACCATTGGCGCAGCTGAAGAGCAGCTCGAAGAAGGCGGCCGCCAAGCCCGCGGCTGCGAAGCGGTCTGCCCCGACCAAGTCGGCCAAGACCGCGAAGAAGACCGCCAAGAAGGCGGCGAAGAAGACCGCGGCGAAGCAGGCAGACGGCAAGCAGGCCACCAAGCTCGCCGCGGCCAAGAAGTCGGTGACGAAGAAGGCCCCGGCCAAGAAGTCCCCGGCCAAGAAGGCGCCGGTCAAGGACGTGGCTGCGAAGAAGACCGCCAAGAAGGCGCCGGCGAAGAAGACCGTGGCCAAGAAGACCGCCAAGAAGGCACCGGAGAAGAAGGCCGCCGCGAAGAAGGCACCCGCCAAGAAGGCACCGGGCCGTGGTCCGCGCGACCTGGTCGTGCTGCCGGAGGAGAAGCCCTGGACGGCGGCCGAGATCGCTGAGGTCCGCGGCCAGCTCGAGGCCGACCGGGATCGGTTCCGGGCCGAGGTCTCCTCGGTGGAGCAGGGGATCCAGGATCTGCTGCGGGCCGGCGGCGAGGGAGCCGGCAACGACCAGGCCGACGTCGGATCTACCTCGCTCGAGCGGGACTCCGAGATGTCGCTGGCCAACAACACGCGCGACATGCTGATCCAGACCGAGCGCGCCCTGGAACGGCTCGAGGACCGGACGTACGGCGTCTGTGAGTCGTGCGGCAACCCGATCGGGAAGCGTCGGTTGATGGTGTTCCCGCGTGCCACACTGTGCATGACATGCAAGCAGCGCGAGGAACGCCGCTGACGACCAATGACGGCGACGCCACCGAGCCGGTCGAGCGCGCCCAGGAATCGGAGTCGAACGGGCGACATGTCCGCTTGTTCGTGGTCGTCTGCGTCCTCGCCTACGTCACAGACGTCGTCACGAAGGCGATCGCGGTCGACACGTTGCGCGGCCGTACTCCGGTCGACGCCATCCCCGGCTTCCTGAGCTTCACCTACACCACGAACGCCGGAGCCGCCTTCGGCCTGGCGACCGGACTGACCATCGGGCTGAGCCTGGTCGCGGTGGTCGTCGTGATCGTGGTGATCAAGATGGCGACGCGGCTGCGCGATCCGGTCTGGGCGGTGGCGCTCGGGTTGCTGCTGGCCGGTGCGATGGGCAACCTGACCGATCGCATCTTCCGCGACCCCGGCGTGCTGCGCGGCCATGTCGTCGACTTCCTCGAGCTGCCGAACTGGCCGGTCTTCAACGTCGCCGACATGTGCATCACGACGGCGGCGGCCCTCGTCGTCATCCAGTCCCTTCGCGGCATCGGTCCCGAGGGCCGCCGCGAGCCTGCCGCCACGTCATGACCGAGCAGCGGACGCTGCCGGTGCCGGAGGGGCTCGCCGGCGAACGGGTGGACGCCGCCCTGGCCCGGTTGCTCGGCCTGTCGCGTACGAAGGCGGCGGAGCTGGTCGAGAGCGGCGGCGTCCGGCTCGATGGCGTACGACCGGCGAAGTCGGACCGGGTCGAGGCCGGGGCGATGCTCGACCTGACGATCCCGGACCCGCCTGGCGCACCGGCCGTACGAGCCGAGGCGGTGGAGGGCCTGCGGCTGGTCTTCGACGACCCGGACCTGGTCGTGATCGACAAGCCGATCGGGGTCGCGGCGCATCCGAGTCCGGGCTGGACCGGGCCGACCGTGCTGGGACACCTCGCTGCGCAGGGCATCGTCGTCGCGACCTCGGGCGCGGCCGAGCGGCAGGGCATCGTGCACCGGCTCGACGTCGGCACCAGCGGACTCATGGTCGTGGCCAAGTCGGAGCGGGCCTACTCCGCCCTCAAGCAGGCGTTCCGCGAGCGCCGGGTCGACAAGATCTACCACGCCCTCGTCCAGGGTCATCCCGACCCGCTGAGCGGCACCATCGACGCGCCGATCGGCCGGCATCCCAAGCACGACTACAAGTGGGCCGTGGTCGAGTCCGGCCGGCCGAGCGTCACGCACTACGAGACGCTCGAGGCGCATCGGTTCGCCAGCCTGCTGGAGATTCACCTGGAGACCGGGCGGACCCACCAGATCCGGGTCCACATGAGCGCCGTCAACCATCCCTGCGTCGGCGACCTGACCTACGGCGCCGATCCGACGCTGGCCGAGCGGCTCGGCCTGACCAGGCAGTGGCTCCACGCGGTCGGCCTCGGCTTCACTCACCCGGCGACCGGGCTCGACGTGGAGTTCCGATCCGACTACCCGGACGACCTCGCGCACGCCCTCGCCGTACTCCGCGAGGACCCCTGAGCGGGTCGATCGGGACGCCGATCCGGGCCGGCCGAAATCGGCGCGAGTGTCGGACCCGGCTGCCAGATTTGGTCGCGTAGGCTCAGGAATCACGCCCTGAGCGAGTAGGTCGAGGAGGGCCCTTCCCAGATGTCGAGCACCGACTCATTTGTGCACCTGCATGTTCACACTGAGTACTCCATGCTCGACGGCGCGGCCCGGCTAGGCGAGCTGTTCGCCGAGACGGCCGAGATGGGGATGCCGGCCATCGCGATGACCGACCACGGCAACGTGTTCGGCGCCTACGACTTCTACTCCAAGGCCCGGGCCGCCGGGGTCAAGCCGATCATCGGCATGGAGGCCTACGTCACGCCGGGCACCCACCGATCCGAGCGCAAGCGGGTGCGCTGGGCCGAGGGCGGCGAGGACGACGTGTCGGGCGGCGGCGCGTTCACCCACATGACGCTGCTGGCCGAGTCGACCGCCGGGATGCACAACCTGTTCCGGCTGTCCAGCCGCTCCAGCATGGAGGGCTTCTTCTACAAGCCGCGGGCCGACCGGGAACTGCTCGCGGAGTACGCCTCGGGCCTGATCGCGACGACCGGCTGCCCCTCCGGTGAGGTCCAGACCTGGCTGCGGATCGGCGACTACGGAAAGGCTCGGACGGCGGCCGCCGACTTCCGCGACATCTTCGGCCCGGACAACTACTACATCGAGTTGATGGACCACGGGCTCGACATCGAGACCCGGGTCCGCGAGGGGCTGCTGCGGCTGTCCCGTGATCTCGACCTGCCGGTCATCGCCACCAACGACCTGCACTACACCCACGACGACGACGCCGACGCCCACGAGGTGCTGCTGTGCGTCCAGTCCGGCAAGACGATGGCCGACCCGAAGCGGTTCCGGCTCGAGGGCCGCGACTACTACGTGAAGTCGCCGGCCGAGATGCGGGCGTTGTGGGAGGACAAGCACGGTCTAAAGGAGGCCTGCGACAACACGCTGCTGGTCGCGGAGCGCTGCAACGTCGAGTTCAACGAGGGCGCCAACTACATGCCGCGGTTCCCGGTCCCCGAGGGGGAGTCCGAGGAGTCCTGGTTCGTCAAGGAGGTCGAGAAGGGGCTGCTCCGGCGCTATCCCGGCGGCCTGCCCGACGAGGAGCGCAAGCAGGCCAACTACGAGGTCGGCGTCATCTCGCAGATGGGCTTCCCGGGCTACTTCCTAGTGGTCGCCGACTTCATCGCCTGGGCCAAGCGCAACGGCATCCGGGTCGGCCCGGGGCGCGGCTCGGGTCCGGGCTCGGTGGCGGCC
>DATFRX010000412.1:0-2941 GCA_035262905.1 Nocardioidaceae bacterium | reverse complement strand
GGACCGCCACCCGACAGGGCGCCCGCTCGATCACGCAGTTGGAGCACAAGCCGCGTCCGCCGGAGGGCCGACCCGACGACTGGCCGTGGCCGACGTACCCGATGATCTTCCGGACCTCCCCGGCGTACGAGGAGGCGGGGGAGCGGGTCTACGCGGCCGCGACGATAGGTCTGCTTGGCGACGACGAGGGCCGGGTACGCGCGCTGCGGATCGCCGAGGCACGCCGGCTCGACGACGGCAGCTGGACCGAGGTGGACGGGACCGAGCGCGAGGTCCCGGCCCAGCTGGTGCTGCTGGCGATGGGCTACACCGGCCCGCAACCGGGCCCGCTGCTCGACCAGCTCGACCTCACCCTCAACGAGCGCGGCAAGCTCGGCCGGGACGAGTCCTACGCCTCGGATGTGCCGGGTGTCTTCGTCGCCGGTGACGCCGGTCGGGGTCAGTCGCTGATCGTGTGGGCGATCGCCGAGGGCCGGGCCTGTGCCGCCGCCGTTGACCGATATCTGTCCGGCTCGACGACGCTTCCAGAGCCGATTCCGCCGACGGCGCAGCCGCTGTCGGTCTGACTGCTCCGCCGCGCTACCGTCGAGTCCGTGCTGACCTGGCGTCGACTCATCGCCGGCGGAATCGCGGCGATCCTGGCTGGAGGTCTCTTCGGATCCGCTCCCAGCGGCTCCGCCTCTGTAATCTCACCCTCGGCATCGGTTGCCGACCCGGCGGCCGCTCCTGCCCTGACCGTCGAGCAGATGGCGCACCGGCTGTTCGTCGTGACGATCGCCGGTCGCCGGGCCCACCACGTGAGCGACGCGGCCGCGGCGTACAACCTGCGCAACTACGGGGTGCGTACGCCGGCCGAGGTGGTGCGTCGGTTCCAACCGGGTGGCGTCATCTACTTCGCGAACAACATCTCGTCCGTCGACCAGGTCCGGCAGCTGTCCGCGGGACTGCAGGCGGCGGCCCGTCGCGACGGCTACCGGCTGCTGATCATGACCGACCAGGAGGGCGGCACTGTGTCGCGGCTCCCGGGCATCGCGGCCGAGCAGCCGTCGGCAGCGTCGTACGACGGGCATCCGCTCCCGGCCCAGCGGGAGGCTCGTGCAGTCGGTGCCGCGATGCGGCGGATGGGGGTTCTGGTCGACCTGGCCCCGGACGCCGACGTCAACACGGCCGGCAGTGCGAGTGTCATCGGGAGCCGGTCGTTCGGCTCGACGCCGGGCGTGGTGTCCCGGATGCTTCATGCGCAGGTCTGCGGCTATCACTCCGGTGGCGTGGCGACCACCCTCAAGCACTGGCCCGGACTCGGCTCGGTCACGGTCGACCCGCACCAGTCCCTGCCCACCCTGACCGTTCCGGTGCACCGCTGGAAGCGAGTCGACGTGACGCCGTTCCGCAACGGGATCGCCGACGGCACCGACCTGGTGATGGTCACCCACCTGGCGTACCCGGCGCTCGACCCGACCGGACGTCCGGCCACCCTCTCGTACCCACTCAACGGCGCGTGGCTGCGCGACAAGCTCGGCTTCCGCGGCGTTGTCATCACCGACTCGCTCACGATGGGCGCCCTCCGCGACTACGGCGACGGCGCACGACTCGCGGTGCGTGCCTATCGAGCCGGGTCCGACCTGCTGCTGATGCCGCCCACTCCGCGGGCGGCGGCCCATGGCCTGGTCGACGCGATCCGCGACGGCAAGATCGACGAGGCCGACGTCCAGGCGTCGGTGAATCGCGTGGACCACCTGCTCGACAAGCTCGGACTGGTCCCCGGCCCGGCCACCCTGCCCGGATGCTGACCCCGTCCAGCGCCCGAATCCGGTCGGCCGACCGGATCGACACCGAGTGTTCGTTCCAAGTCCTGGTTGCGGCGACGGCCGCGATCGGCCGACCTCTAGGCTGGAAACGTGCGTAGAGCGAAGATCGTTTGCACGCTTGGCCCGTCGACCTCCTCCCGGGAGTCGATCCGACAACTCGTCGACGCCGGCATGGACGTCGCCCGGCTCAACCTGAGTCACGGCACCCATGCCGACCACGAGAAGGTCTATCGCCTGGTACGCGCGGCATCGGACGCGACCGGTCGGGCGATCGGCATCCTCGCCGACCTCCAGGGGCCAAAGATCCGGCTCGACCGGTTCGCCGCCGGCCCGGTCGACCTGCAGCCCGGTGCGCAGTTCACCATCACGACCCGGGACGTGCCCGGCGACCAGACCATTGTCGGCACCACCCACGACGGTCTGCCCGGCGACGTCTCGGCCGGTGATTTGATCCTGGTCGACGACGGCCGGATCCGGCTGCGGGTGACCGACGTCGGCGACACCGATGTCCAGACCGTCGTCGAGATCGGCGGCCAGGTCAGCGACCACAAGGGCCTGAACCTGCCGGGCGTCGACGTCAGCGTCCCCGCCCTGTCGGAGAAGGACATCGAGGACCTGCGCTGGGCGCTGCACCTGTGCGTCGACATGGTCGCGTTGTCGTTCGTACGGTCCGAGCACGATGTCGAGGACGTCCGGCGCGTGATGGCCGAAGAGGGTCACGAGCTCCCGGTCATCGCGAAGATCGAGAAGCCGCAGGCGGTCGACAATCTCGACGAGATCATCGCCGCCTTCGACGGGTTCATGGTCGCGCGTGGCGATCTCGGTGTGGAGCTGCCGTTGGAGGAGGTGCCGCTGGTCCAGAAGCGGATCATCGACAAGGCACGCCGCAACGCCAAGCCGGTCATCGTCGCCACCCAAATGCTGGAGTCGATGATCTCGAGTCCGCGCCCGACCCGCGCCGAGGCGTCCGACGTCGCCAACGCCGTACTCGACGGTGCCGACGCGGTGATGCTGTCCGGCGAGACCAGCGTGGGCGACTACCCGATCGACGCGGTGCGAACCATGGCCCGTGTCGTCGAGACCACCGAGGACCACGGCCTGAGCCAAATGGCCGCGATCGATTGGCGGCCCAA
>DATFRX010000411.1:0-13692 GCA_035262905.1 Nocardioidaceae bacterium | reverse complement strand
TTGAGCAGGTCGGCGCCCGCGTTGAGCAGCCGCTCGTCGTCCGGGCTGAAGAAGGTGCCGGCGTTGCAGTCCTCGCCGTTGAACAGGCGCGGATAGCCCACCACGACGACCTCCGCCGACGGCGCGAGCGCCGAGACCTGGTTGTACAGCCGGTCCAGCCGGCCGGGCAGCTTGTCGGTGATGATGTCGCGGGCGTCGGCGACCGCGCCCGCACAGTCGGAGGCCCACCACGGCAGCGCGCACTCGGTGAGCACGTCGGAGAAGCCCGCGTCGTTGCCGCCCACCTGCACCGTGACCCAGCTCGTGGCCGGGTCCAGCGCACCGAGCTGGCTCCGGACCACATCGCTCACCCGGGCCCCGCTGCACGCGACGAAGGTCAGCGTCGCCCCGATCCGGGCCGCGTCGATCGGGGCGTACGCGTGCGGCGACCGCTTACAGGCGCCACTGCTCGAGTCGTACTGGCGAGTGCCGACGCCGGAGGCATACGAGTCGCCCATCGCGACGTACTCCCCCGGGCCCGCTGAGGCCGGCTGCTGGACGAGGAACGCGCCGACGCCGATCACGACCGGCGCGGCGACCGCGACGGCCAGCCAGCGACGAGAGATCTGTGGCATCGGCAACCTCCTCGACAGCTGCGGCCAGACGTACTCGCGTCCTTCGAGCCTGCCATGCTCGCGGTTGCGAGGGAATACGTTCCGGTTGCCTTATATGCCCTGTCTGACGTCGGCCGACACTTGGATGAGTTCGACAGCCGCCCTTGGCGGCGCGATACGGTCGGTGTCGTGTCCTGCGGATCTAGCAGGTTGGGCTCGAGGCGGCTGGGATGTGCGGCGGAGGCAACGAATTGCGTGCCCAGCGCGTCTTCTGAAACGACACGTGTCGGGCTCCGCAGAGCTATCTCAGATATGAGATAGGGTGAGCGACCGTGATTCAGCGAGGAGGATCGTGAGCGACCTGGGGAGGGAGCAGTTCAGCCCAGCGTCCACGATCGACGATCGACGAGTGAAGCGAGGAGCAAGCGTGTCCGACCACGCCGAGGACTACCTGAGTCGGATCGGAAACCTCATCCGGGATGCCCGCAAACATCGAGGGTGGACCCAAGCCGAGCTCGCCGAGGTCCTGGGGACCAGTCAGAGCGCGGTGAACCGGATCGAGCGCGGTCACCAGAACCTGAGCCTCGAGATGCTGGCGCGCATCGGCGAGGCGCTCGACTCCGAGATCGTCTCGCTGGGCGTGCCGGGGCCGATGCATCTGCGGGTGGCCGGCGGTACGCAGCTGTCCGGTTCGATCGACGTCAAGTCCAGCAAGAACGCCGGCGTCGCGCTGTTGGCCGCCTCCCTGCTCAACAAGGGCCGCACGACGTTGCGCGGCGTGGCCCGCATCGAGGAGGTCAACCGGCTGCTGGAGGTGCTCAACTCGATCGGCGTCGAAACCCGCTGGATCGGCGGCGGCAGCGACCTCGAGATCGTGCCGCCGGCCGACCTCAAGCTCGGTGAGATGGACATCGAGGCGGCCCGTCGCACCCGGAGCATCATCATGTTCCTCGGCCCGCTGCTGCATCGCCAGGACTCGTTCACGCTGCCGTACGCGGGCGGCTGCGACCTGGGCACGCGTACCGTCGAGCCACACATGACGGCGCTGCGCCGATTCGGGCTCGAGGTGAAGGCGACCGAGGGCTACTACCACGCGCACGTCGACCGCGACACGCATCCGCGGCAGGCCATCGTGCTGACCGAGCGCGGCGACACCGTCACAGAGAACACGCTGCTCGCGGCCGCGCGCAACGAGGGCGAGACGGTGATCCGCAACGCCAGCCCGAACTACATGGTCCAGGACCTCTGCTTCTTCCTGAACAAGCTCGGCGTCGAGATCGACGGCATCGGCACCACCACCCTGACGGTCCGGGGCAAGCCCGAGATCGACATCGACGTCGAGTACGCGCCGAGCGAGGACCCGATCGAGGCGATGAGCCTGGTCGCGGCCGCGATCGTGACCGACTCCGAGATCACCATCCGCCGGGTGCCGATCGAGTTCATGGAGATCGAGCTGGCCCTGCTCGAGGAGATGGGCTTCTCCTACGACCGGACCGACGAGTACCTCGCGGCCAACGGCCGCACCCGCCTGGTGGACCTCACGACCCATCCGTCAGTGCTGCACTCCCCCATCGACAAGATCCACCCGATGCCGTTCCCGGGTCTCAACATCGACAACCTGCCGTTCTTCGCGGTGATCGCCGCGACCGCCAACGGCGCCACGATGCTGCACGACTGGGTTTACGAGAACCGCGCGATCTACCTCACCGAGCTCAACAAGCTCGGCGCCACGGTCAAGCTGCTCGACCCGCACCGGGTGCTCATCGAGGGCCCGACCCGGTGGCGCGGCACCGAGCTGATGTGCCCACCGGCGTTGCGTCCGGCGGTCGTGATTCTGCTCGCCATGCTGGCCGCCAAGGGCACGTCGGTGCTGCGCAGCGTCTACGTCATCCACCGCGGCTACGAGGACCTGGCCGACCGGCTCAACGCCCTCGGCGCCCAGATCGAGACCTTCCGCGACATCTGAGCCCGTCCGCCCGCTTCGGTTTTGCGCAGTTGTTGTTGGTGCCGGCTGGTCGCGACCAACAACAACTGCGCAAAACCGTCAGCGCCTGGCTGCGAACGAACCAGTGACATCTGCCGAAAGACCCTCGACATTCGGCCGGGCACCCTGCACGCTCCGGGATGACCACCTGTCTCGGGTTCGAGGAGCACGCCCATGGCCGACGCCGGCAACGACGAGTACGACTTCAGCGGCCTTTCGGCGCTGTACTTCAACTGCACACTGAAGAAATCACCGGAGCTCAGTCACACCCAGGCCCTGGTCGACATCAGCGCGAACATCATGCGCAAGAACGGGATCGCGGTCGAAGTGATCCGAGCGGTCGACCACGACATCGCCACCGGCGTCTGGCCGGACATGACCGAGCACGGCTGGGACAGCGACGAGTGGCCGGAGATCTTCCCACGCGTGCTGGCCGCCGACATCCTGGTGGTCGCCGGACCGATCTGGCTCGGTGACAACTCGAGCGTCACCAAGCGGATCATCGAGCGGCTGTACGCCCACTCCGGCGACCTCAACGACCAGGGCCAGTGGGTCTACTACGGGCGGGTCGGCGGCGCGCTCGTGACGGGCAACGAGGACGGCATCAAGCACTGCGCCCAGAACATCCTCTACAGCCTGCAGCACGTCGGGTATGTGATCCCGCCGCAGGCCGACGCCGGCTGGATCGGTGAGGCCGGGCCGGGTCCGTCGTACCTCGACCCCGGATCGGGTGGGCCGGAGAACGAGTTCACCAACCGCAACACCACGTTCATGACGTGGAACCTCATGCACCTGGCAGCGATGCTGAAGCGCAACGGTGGGATTCCCGCGTACGGCAACCAGCGCGCGGCCTGGGACGCCGGGGCGCGGTTCGACTTCGCGAATCCCGAATACCGCTGAGGTCGGCTGAAGAGGAAGGTCAGCCGAACAGCGCGTCGAGGAACGAGCGACTGTGTCGTTGCGGGTTGGGTGTCGGCGGTGCCGCCATGTCGGGTGTGATGCGCGGCAGCGGCGCGGTTCCGGGCGCCTGCTTGGTGTGCCAGTCGTTCTCCTGCTCGATCAGCTCGAAGCGATCGGAGCGGTCGAGGAAGATGCCGTCACACTTCGTGCACTGGGCGAACGTAACGCCGGCGCGCGACTGTTCTTGCATCTCTGATTGGCATTTGGGGCACGTCATCGACTCCACGGGCCCACGTTATCCCACCGGCTTCGGCGCGCCGGTCGCGGCCAGTGCTCGGTGTCGGGGACCTGCATGGACATACTGTCGGCGTGACCAGCGTCACCGAGTTTCCGTACTTCGACCACCCCGTGCCACTGCCGATCGCGCATCGCGGCGGCGCGCTGTACGGCCCCAACGTCGGGCTCGAGAACTCCCTCGCGGCCTTCGCCAACGCCGTCGCCATGGGCTACCGCTATCTCGAGACCGACGTGCATGCGACCCGCGACGGCGTGGTCTACGCGTTCCATGACCAGACCCTCGACCGGGTCACCGACGGCACCGGACGGATCGCCGACCTGACCTCGAGCGAGGTCGGACAGGCGAAGATCGCCGGTCGCGAGCCGATCCCGAAGCTCGCGGAGTTGTTCGAGGAGTTCCCCGACGCCCGGTTCAACATCGACGTCAAGGAGGACTCCGCCGTCCATGCCGTCGCGGACCTGATCGGGCGGACCAGGACGCAGGACCGGGTCTGCATCGCGGCCTTCTCCACCCGGCGGATCCGGCGACTCCGCCGACACCTCGGGCCACGGGTCGCGACCTCGATGGGCACCGGTGAGGTCGCTGCCCTGCGGTCTCCCCTGGCGGCCTTCCGGTGGCAGGCTGCTCAGGGCGGAGCGCTGTGTGTGCAGGTCCCACAGCGAGCCTGGCGGATCCGGCTCACCACCCGGAAGTTCGTCACCGAGGCGCACCGCCACGGGCTGCAGGTGCATGTCTGGACGGTCAACGACGCCGACGAGATGAAGGCGCTGCTCGACGTCGGCGTGGACGGCATAATCACCGACCGGATCGACACCCTGCGCGACCTGCTGATCACCCGCGGATCCTGGACCGAGGCGCCGGAATGACCGTGGCGCAGCCCGGCCACACCAGCGAGGAGGAGCGACAACGCGAGCAACGGGCCTGGTACTTCTACGACTGGGCCAACTCGGCGTACGTCACCGTCGTCGGGACCGTGCTGTTCGCGCCGTACCTCACCGCGGTCGCCGAGCGCGCCGCCTGTGGACCGGGTGTGAGCGACGAGAACCCCTGTCACACCGACCTGCACGTGATTGGGCTGGACGTCTCCGCCGGATCCCTGGTCTTCTACGTCGTCACGGTCGCCACGATTCTGTCGGCCGTGCTGCTGCCGATCGTCGGTGCGATCGCGGATCGGTCCCGGTCGAAGCGGCGCCTGCTGGCCGGCTTCGCCTGGGCCGGCAGCCTGGCCGCGGCCGCGATGTTCTTCGTCACCGGCTCCGACTGGCAGCTCGGCGCCGTCCTCCTGCTGATCGCGAACATGTGCCTCGGCGCCAGCCTGGTCGTCTACGACTCGATCCTGATCGAAATCGCCACCCCGGACGAGCGGGATTCGGTGTCGTCGCGCGGCTGGGCGCTCGGCTACCTCGGCGGCGCGCTGCTGCTGAGCGTCAACCTGGTCGTCGTCACCCTGCACGACACCTTCGGCCTGTCCGAGGGCCTGGCGGTGCGGCTGTCGATGCTCAGCGCCGCCGTCTGGTGGGCCGCGTTCACCTGGATCCCCTATCGCGGCATCCGCGATCGGACCCCGGTCGATCCGGTGCCCGAGTCGGGCGGCTTGGGCCGGCAGAGCTTCGGCCAGCTCCTGGACACCTTGCGGCACCTGCGCGGCTATCCGGTGACCCTGACCTTCCTGCTCGCGTACCTGTTCTACAACGACGGCATCCAGACCGTGATCGTGGCGGCGTCGACCTACGGCGACAAGCAGCTCGGCTTCAGTACCTCGGTCCTGATCGCGACCATCCTGCTCGTACAGTTCGTCGCGTTCTTCGGAGCGCTGCTGTTCGGGCGCCTGGCCGGCCGCTACGGCAGTCGCCTGATGATCCTGGCCGGACTCGTCATCTGGATGCTCGTCGTCACGATCGGGTTCTTCCTGCCACGCAAGGAGATCGTGCCGTTCCTGGCCCTCGCGGTGCTGATCGGCGTCGTGCTCGGCGGCACCCAGGCATTGAGCCGATCGTTCTACAGCCAGCTCATCCCGAAGGGCCGCGAGGCGGAATACTTCAGCCTCTACCAGGCTTGTGAACGTGGCACGAGCTGGCTCGGCACCCTGGTGTTCGGGCTGGTTCACCAGTGGACCGGCTCCTATCGGCCGGCGATCCTCACGCTGATCGTGTTCTTCGCCGTCGGGATCGTGTTGCTGTCGCGGGTCGACGCCCGTCGCGGCATCGCCGAGGCCGGCAACGTCGCGCCGGCCGTCGTGTGATCCAGGTCCACAGAACAAGTTCGCTCTCAGGGGAATCTCATCTGGGTCCCGTACGTTCACCACTATGCGGGGTCGGTGGCGACCCTGAGTTAGGACACGGCGCACGCACTACTTCTGGAGGGGCCATGGCCGAACGGGTACTACGTGGCGCGCGGTTGGGAGCACAGAGCTTCGAGGACGAGCGTGGCGTTGAGATGGCTCCACGACAGGAGATCAGCTACGACTGCCCACGTGGACATCACTTCGTGATCGTGATGGCCGACGACGCGGTCGTCCCGGCCGAGTGGGAATGCCCACGATGCGGGAGCATGGCGCTCCAGGTCGACGGGGTCGAGCCCGAGGCGAAGCCTGAGCGACCGGCACGTACGCACTGGGACATGCTGCGGGAGCGGCGTTCCATCCCCGAGCTCGAGGAGATCCTCTCCGAGCGGCTCGAGCTGCTGCGGACCGGTGAGATCGGGCCGGAGCACCTGCACAAGCGCAGCAAGCGGAGCAAGCGCAGCGCCTGATCCGCTGATCAGTCGTCGACGACCTCGCCCTGCACGACGGTGCGAGGGGGTCCGTCATCCAGTCGGCCGGCCCGGCCGCTCACGACGTAGGTCGTCGCGCGCTTGGCCAGCCAGATCTGGGCACCGCGCCGGATGAACGGCCGGGTGAACGGCAGCACCAGCAGCAGTCCGAGGACGTCGGTGACGAACCCCGGGATCAGCAGCAGCACGCCGCCGAGCATGATCAACGCCGAATCCACGAGCTCGCGGCCCGGCTCCTGGCCGTTGTCGACCGAGCGCTGCATGTCGAGCCAGGCCCGGCGACCCTCTCGCTTCACGATCCACGCGCCGAGCAGGCTCATGCCGAGCAGCAGCGCCACCGTCCAGCTCGCGCCGATCCACTGACCGACCTGGATGATCACCGCGATCTCGAGCACCGGCAACAGCAGGCAGGCAATCAGCAGCCAGCGAGCGCGCATCTCCTACCTCCTGCTGGATGTATCGCGACGGCCTAGGGACGCCGTCTCCGCCAGCGTACGTCACGGATCGAGCGCAATCGGCGCATCACGCCCCAGGCGGTGACGAACCACAGCGCCTCGCCGACGATCGCGCTGCTCATCTTGGAGTCGCCGTAGCGGCGCTCGACGAACGTGATCGGCACCTCGACGATGCGGAATCCGCCGAGGACCGCGCGGCGGGCCAGGTCGACCTGGAAGCAGTAGCCCTGAGACGCGACCGAGCCGAGATTCAGGCCGTCCAGGGTCTGGCGCCGGAAGGCCCGGAAGCCGCCGGTCGCGTCCCGTACCGGGATCCCGAGCATCCATCGGGTGTACGCGTTGCCGCCTCGGGACAGCCACTCGCGACGCCGCGGCCAGTCGACGATGCCGCCGCCGGGCACCCAGCGGGACCCGATCACGAGGTCCGCGTCGGCCAGCGGCTCGAGGAGATCCGGAATCTGCTCGGGCCGATGCGAGCCGTCGGCGTCCATCTGGACGAAGCGCTGGTAGTGCCGCTGCAGGCCCCAGCCGTAGCCATCGACATACGCGACGCCCAGCCCCTGTTTGGCCAGCCGGTGCAGGACATGGACCTGGCCGTCAGTACGGGCGATCGAGTCGGCGAGCTTGCCGGTGCCGTCCGGGGACGCGTCGTCGACGACGAGGATGTCGGCCTCCGGGACCGCCGCCCGGATGCCCTCGATCAACTCCACCAGGTTGTCGTGCTCGTTGTAGGTCGGGACCACGACGAGCAGATCGCGTTGCTCCGGTGCGCCCTCGCTCATCTGGCATCACCCGCGACGGCCGGCGCTTCCGGCTCGGTGGCATCGGACTCGGCCGTGCGGTCGTCATCCGGGCGGTCGGCGCTGGTGGGCTCCTCGGGCTCCTCGTCGCGACGACGCCGCCAGCGGATCACGTACGTCGCGACGACGGCGCCAAGGCCGAGCAGGGCGAGACCCTTCTCGATCCAGGCGCCGAACCGGACGCCCAGGGTCACGCCGTGGGCCAGGTCGACCTGCTGGACGAGCACCTGACGGTCGCGACTGTGGGTCCGCTGCAGCACGTCGCCGTCGGCCGACACGAACCCGCTGATGCCGTTGACCGACGCGACCACCAGGTCATGGCCGGTCTCGACCGCCCGCACCTGCTCGATCCCCCACTGCTGCTCGGGCTGCGCCGTGCCGTAGTAGGTCGCGTTGTTGGTCTGCACGACCATCAGCTCGGCACCGTTGGTCGCGTTGTCGGCAATCGTGTCGTCGTAGGCGACGTCGAAGCACATCATGGTGCCGACCGTGACCGGACCGACCTGCAGCACACCCGGCTTGTCGCCCGGCTGCATGTCACGCGAGATCTGGTCGAGCCGGGACGAGAGTTGGGCGAGCTCGCTGCGGAACGGGATGTACTCGCCGAACGGGACCAGGTGGCGCTTGACGTAGCGCTCCGGCAGCGGGCCCCCCTGGGGATCCCACACCAGGCCGACGTTCTGCGCCTGGCCCTCCCCCGGGCCGTCCACGATCGCGCCGAGCAGCGTCGGCACGCCGATCGCCTTCACCGCACGGTCGATCTCGGCATAGATCCGGGGGTTCTTGAACGGGTCGACGTCGGTCGAGTTCTCCGGCCAGATCACCAGGTCCGGCCGGGGCTCCGTACCGGCGTCGACCTCGTGCGCGTACGCGATCGTCGCCTCGGCGTGGTTCTTCGTCACCACGTGCTGCTGTCCGAGGCTCTCGGCGCCGGTGCCGGGCACGTTGCCCTGGACGGCCGCGACCGTCGCGGTGCCGCCGCCCGAGGCGAGTCCGGTGGGGAGTACGAGACCGCAGAGGACGACCCCGATCGGCACGGCCGCGGCGTACGCGAGTCGTCTCCCGTAGCCGCGATGCAGGGCGATGCCGAGAGCACAGCAGCCGAGGAAGATCACGCCGCTGGTGGCCGGAACGCCGATCCATCGGTTGAACGACACCAGCGGAGTCTCGGCGGTGGCGAACGCGAGCCGGCCCCAGGGGAAGCCGCCGAACGGGATCTCGCTGCGGAGGTACTCCATGCCGACCCACAGGGCGGTGGCCCACAGCAGATGCGCTGGGAGCTCACGGGTGCGCGCGTAGGCCCAGCCGAACAGGGCGTAGAAGCCAGCCGACGGGATCGCCACCAGCAGCCAGGCGTCGACACCCAGGACGGACAGCCACACGAGCAGGGTGCACATGAAGCCGAGCCCGAAGGCGAAGCCGATCCCGGCCGCGGCCTTCGGCGTGGACTCCTCGAGCAGGTAGACCAGCCCGACCAGGCCGAGCCCGAGTAGCCAGATCCAGCCATGCGGCGGAAAGCCGGTATAAACGCCGACGCCGCAGAGCGCGGCAGCCAGCAGGCGCAAGTAGTAGGGCACGGACCATCCTGGGTGAGCAAACGGTGTGAGGCAACGCTACCCGGATGAGCAACAGCGCAGAGCCCGCGCCCCTCGGACCAGCCGACGACCCGCTGGCAGCGGGCCGCCTGCCGTTGTCTAACAGGCGACGGGCTCTGCGCTTGTGCCACCCCGTTGTCGCGGGACACGACCCGGTCCGCCGCGAGAGGTGAGGTCTGGATCCGGACCCACGTCGCGCGGCCACTCGGACGCCGGCCCGAGACACCGGCTCACATGATGGACCTCTTGAGCGTGCTCTAGCGCCTCGTTCGGTGTCAACTGACGCGCTGACCTGGGGATTTGTGGCATCTGCGCAGGTCACCAAGGCTGTGGTTGGCCGGAAGTTTTCCCGAGGTTCTTTGACCCATGCGGCGTGTCGCGACGCGACGCGCCGAGGTGAAGTGCTACTCGTCTGCGGGGACGACCACAGTACCGACCGCGGTGGCGATCACCAGCGGCGGGTCGAGCACTTCGGCGGCCGACTCCGACACCTCCGGACGGCTCCGGCAGACGACTCGGGCCTCCAGGTCGAGTGCCCGGCTGCGGCGACCCACCCGGGACACCGTCGCCGACGCCTCCACCATGTCACCGGCCCGCAGCGGGGCCAGGAACTGCACGTCGCTGTACGACGCGAACAGCCCCTCGTCGCCGTCGGTCCGGATGCACACCTCGGTCGCAACGTCACCGAACAGCCCGAGGACGTACGCGCCGTCGACCAGCTCGCCGCCGTAGTGGGCGTGGGAGTAGGGCACGTAGCGCCGGTGCGTTACAACCAGGCCGAGCCGCGGGTCGTCGGTGTCCGGGTCGGTCGTCATTGCTGGCGGCTCCGGTCGGACACGAGGGCGTGGACGAGATAGCTTGCCACCTCGCCCGGCGTCGTACCCCGGACGAACACCCGGTCGACGCCGAGCTCGTCGGCCATCGTCTCGTCGAACCGCGGACCGCCGACGATGAGCAGCGGCCGCGCCTCGTCCGGATAGGCCTCGCGGAACGCGGCCGACATCTCCTTGGTGTTGAGCAGATGCGCGTCGCGCTGGGTCACGACCTGGGAGACCAGGACGGCGTCCGCCTGGTGCTCCTGCGCCTTGGCGATCAGCTCGGGCACGGAGATCTGGGCGCCGAGATTGACCACGCGGAGCTCCCGGTAGTACTCCAGCCCTTTCTCCCCCGCGAAGCCCTTGATGTTGAGGATCGCGTCGATGCCGACGGTGTGGGCGTCGGTCCCGATGCAGCCGCCGACGATCGTCAGCCGCCGGGCCATCCCCTCGCGGATCGCCAGGTTGACCTCCTTCGGCGTGAGCAGCGGGAAGTCGCGCTCCACGACCTGGACCTTGGAGAGGTCGACGAGATGGTTGACCCGGCCGTAGACCACGAAGAAGGTGAAGTCCGGGCCCATCGCCTTGGCGTGGACGACCAGCGCCGGGTCGATGCCCATCTTCTTGGCCAGCTGCGCCGCGCCGCCCTCGGCCACTCGGTCGTGCGGGATCGGCAGCGTGAACGACAGCTGCACCATGCCGTCGCCGGTCGTGTCGCCGTACGGACGGACGATGTGCCGCTGGTCGGTCTCGGTCTCCGTGGCGGTCATCGCGGGCTCCCCTCGAGGATGTCGAGCGCCGGGTTGACGTAGGTGTCGGCCTTGGCGACCACCCCATCGAGTCCCTTACCGCCGTCGGCCGGCCGCTTCATGAGTCCGAACGTGCCGTCGGCGATAGCGTCGAGCAGCCCATTGTCGTGGGCGATGATCTGGTCGAGCAGCTCGATGCTCTCGCCGAGCACCTCGCCGGCCCGCCGAGCGACGAAGCCGTCCGGCGCCGGCTGGAAGTCCTCGTGCATGTCGCCCACCGCGTTCATCACGTAGCGCACGTTCTGCAGCGCCAGGTCGCGGTCGGAGATCCACGGCGTCACGACAGCCTCGGTCATCATGCCGACCAGCAGGATGCCCTGTCCGGTGAGCGCCCCGACCAGGTTGAAGAAGCCGTCGAGCAGGTAGCCGCGGAACACGTCGCCGGTCATGTGCCGGGTCGGCGGCATCCACTTCAGCGGCGCGTCCGGGAACAGCTCGCGGGCCAGCATCGCGTGCGCCAGCTCCAGCCGGAAGCTCTCGGGCACCTCGGGATCGATCTCGAACGCGTGCCCCAGGCCGAGCTGCCAGTCGGCGAGCCCGGCCTCCTTCGCGAAGTACTCGTTGAGCAACTGGCTGACCGTGACGGTGTGGGCCGCCTCGACGGCGTCGGCCGTGGTGAGGTAGTTGTCCTCGCCGGTGTTGATGATGATCCCGGCCCGGGCATGCACCTGGCGGCTGAACCGCTGGTCGACGAAGGTCCGGATCGGGTTGATGTCGCGGAAGAGGATGCCGTACATCGAGTCGTTGAGCATCATGTCGAGCCGCTCGAGCCCGGCCAGCGCGGCGATCTCCGGCATGCAGAGGCCGGAGGCGTAGTTGGTCAGCCGGATGTAGCGGCCGAGCTCCTTGCTGGTCTCGTCCAGAGCGGCCCGCATCAGCCGGAAGTTCTCCTGCGTCGCGTACGTGCCGGCGAACCCCTCCCGGGTCGCGCCCTCGGGTACGAAGTCGAGCAGCGACTGCCCGGTGGAGCGGATCACCGCGATCACATCGGCCCCCGCCCGCGCGGCCGCCTGCGCCTGCGGGATGTCCTCGTAGATGTCGCCGGTGGCGACGATCAGGTAGATCCACGGCGTACGAGGGGCGTCGCCGACGGTCTCGATCAGCTGCTCCCGCTCGGTCCGGCGCTGGTCGATGCGGGCGATCCCGGCGCCGACGGCCTTCGTGGCGGCGGCCCGGGCGCGGTCGGCGTCGGCGCCGTCGGGCACCCGGAAGCGGGCCGATCCGACGGCGGCCTTGGTGGCCAGCTCGTGGAGGTCGGCCGCGTCGCCGCGCAGCAGGGAGTCCCAGACCGGCAGGGCGATGCCGTGCTCCAGACCGACGTCGCCCCGCACCGCGTCGGCCAGCCGGTTGACCCACGGCGTGCCGTCCGGATCGGCGCCGGACAGGCCGGCCAGTCGCAGGGTGGCTCGCTCGACCGAGACGGTCGTGTGCTGATGGGCGAGGTCGACGATGGGGCGGCCGGCGGTACGCGCCAGCTCCCGTGCCTTGCGTACGACGGCCGGATCGAGTCCGAGCTTCGGTGTCGCGCTCATGGCTCTATCTTCCTCTCGCCCGTCATCCGGGCGTCGAACAGGCGACGGACGCCGGGGTTGTCGCGGAGTAGCGCCAGGGCGGCGTCGGCATGGCCGGGCGCGTAGCCGTTGCCGATCAGCATCGTGACGTCGGCCGCCAGGCCTTCAGCGCCGAGTGCGGCCGCGCTGAACGACGTGGCCATCGAAAAGAAGATGACGGTGCCGCCCTCGGCGGTGGACAGGATGGTGCCGCCCTCGCAGCCCGGCACGTCGACGCAGACCACGGTGACGTCGGCCGGTCCCCCGGCGTCGAGCACCGCGGTCGACAGGGCGACCGGGTCCCGGGCGTCGGCGATCGCGACGACGTCGGCCAGGCCGGCCTCGGTCAGGGCGGCGGCCTCGTCCCTGGTGGGTACGACGCCGATCAGTCGCTTGGCACCGGCCGCGCGAGCGCCCGCGAGCGTCAGCGAGCCGCTCTTGCCGGCGGCGCCGATCACGCAGACCGTGGGGTCGGTGTAGCCGCTGACCACCCGGCGGGTCAGGGCCGGCGCACCGCAGACGTCCATGACCGCGAGCGACAGCTCGGTCGGGAGGTCCTCGGGCAGCCGGGCCGCGATGCTGCGGCCGAACAGGACGGCGTAGCCGTCGGCCGGCACCTGCTCACTCCGACCGTCCCAGCGGGTCAGCTGGTCCTCGATCACGAGTGGCGTCAGGGTAAGGGACACCAGCGTCGCCACCCGGTCGCCCACGGCCAGGCCGAGCTTCGACTGCGGTCCGACCTCCTTGACGGTGCCGATCAGCATGCCGCCGGACCCGGTCTCCGGATTGTGCATCTTGCCCCTGGTCCGCACGATGTCGAGCACCTCGGCACGTACCGCCGCGCCGTCGCCGCCGTGCTTGCGCTCCAGCTGGCGGAAGCTCGCCGCGTCCAGGTTGAGCCGCTCGACCCGGATCCTCGTCTCGTCCGGCCAGAGCTCGGCGCGGGTGTCGAGCCGCTGCGCCGCCTGCGGGAGGACGCCGGCCGGCTCTACGACGCGATGCAGGCCCACGGGAGAATGGGCGATTCGCTCCGTCAACGTAATTCCTCCTGGCGAGACATGTGTAAGGTGGAGATTTTGCGGCGGCGTATTGGACTCGCTGCAGACTCTTTCGTACTCTGG
>DATFRX010000410.1:0-3262 GCA_035262905.1 Nocardioidaceae bacterium | reverse complement strand
CAACGGGATCAAACGTCGCCGGGTCGAACCCTGCGGTGTACGTCTCGTCGTATACCTCCGCGATATCGGGACCCCAGGTGATCGACGCCATGGGCGACAGTCTGCGGCGAACCCAGCACCCCAAGCCAGCGCATTTTCTCTCCGTGATAGCCGTACGACCCCCGGCGGGTGCGTTCATCCCGCCCTATCCTTCGCTCATGGTGGGGGTGCGTCGCCTCTTGGCCGTCGCTGTTGCGGGCTCTGCCGTCGCGGCGGCGGGCGTCTACGTGAACCTCCCTGCATCTCAGTGGCTGCCCGACCTGGCGGTCGGAGTCGCAGCCGTGGCCGTGGCCGTGATGACGTGGCGGTCGTCGGCTGCCGTGTCCGTGCTTGCCCTGGCGATGGCCTTGGCCTGGTGGGTCGGCACCATCTGGCCGCAGGCGCTCTACTGGCATCGGGGTGTGCTGATCCAGCTCGTGCTCTCGCTGCCTCGCGCCTGGCCTCGGTCGCGGGTGGCCGGCGCCGTCGTCGTCGCCGGCTACGTGGCTTCACTGATACCGCTGGTCTGGCAGAGCGAGTGGTTCGTCATGGCTGCCGCCGTCGGTGTGCTCGTGGGCGGAGTGATGGAGGCGCGTGCGCGCCAACGTGCGGGGTTCGTGGTGGCTCCGTTGCTGCTTGGTATTGCGATGTCAGGCGGTGTGCTGGTGCCGAGTCTGGAGGGCGACGAGGCAGGGGCGCTACCGACGTTGGTCGGCTACGACGTGCTGCTGGTGCTCGTCCTGGTCGTCGTAGCCCGGCTCGTCCGGGTACCGACGCGGGCGGAGTTGACAGATCTCGCTGTTGACCTCGGCCGCGCGCCGGTTCGCGACGCGTCGACTCTGGGTCAGTTGGTGCGGGCCGAGCCGGGGCTGGACGTCGACCGCACGATCCAGGCGGCGCTGACCGAGGCATCACGACTCGAGAGTGGGAACGAGCATGTCCGGGAGGAGGTTCGGGCTGCTCTGGTTAGCGTGGCAGAGTCTCGGCGCAGGCTGGTGGTGACGGCAGCGACGGAGAGGGCACGGTTGGCCGAGGAGCTGGAGAGGACGATTGCCGATCCATTGCGGGCTCTCGCTGCGGAGGCGCACGAGTCGGTGGCTGGAGTCCCCGGGCTCGAGCGGGCGGTCGAGGGTCTGGACGCCGCAGTTGCAGGGCTGCGTCCACCCGGGCTGGCTGCCGGCCTGGTTGGGGCGTTGCGCGAGCACCCGCTGATAGCGACCTTGAACGTGACGCTGGTGGCGACAGGAGGGCGCTGCGACGACGCAGTCGAGGACACCCTCTACGCGGTGGCGGCTGAGGGACTGACGAACGTCGCCAAGTACGCAGGACCTTGCGGGGTGATAGTCCAGTACGACACCGCCGGCCCCGTCGCCAGTCTGGAGGTGTCCGACGACGGCGTTGGCGGCGCCGTGCCGGCGAATGGTTCGGGACTGATTGGACTGGCCGACCGGGTCGAGGCGCTGGGAGGCTCCCTGGTCGTCTCCTCGGTCGCGGGGGTCGGCACCCGGCTCATGGCGTCGGTGCCGCGGGCGGTGAAGGAAGCTGGGCCCCGTCCCCCGTCGGCGGATGGCACGCCGCTGGAACGGAGAACATCGGCGCCGCGGTCGTCTGCTTGAGCGCCTCGATCGCCTCGATGGCCTGGGCGGTGGCTGGGTCCTCGCGGAGCGAGTCGACAACAGGCTGCACCTTCGCGCGGATCGCGGTCAGCTCGGCCGGCGGGGCGAACGCGAGGGCGCCACCGGTCTCGCAGTAGGTCGCAGCGAGCTGCTCCTCACCGGAGGTGGTTTCAAGCGAGCCGGAAACGGTGTCCGCTGCGGCCTGGCGAAGTGCCTGTTGTTGGCCGTCGGTGAGCCGTCCGAATGCATCCGGGTCGGCCACGATCGCGTCGTACTTCGGGAAGAAAGCGATGTTCGCGGTGAGCGTGCTCTCCTTCGGGAAGTCGTTGTCGGCGATAGCCAGCTCGGTCTCGACCAGAGGATAGGGGGCGCCGGTCGTGGAGATGGTGTGGCTGGCACCGTGGTCGGCAACCGCGCCTAGGGCGACGAACATCCGGTCGGAAAGATTCGACGGCGGCACGCGCACGAGCAGCCCTTCGAAGTCGGACGCGCGGGTGACCGAGCCGTTCAGCGCGAGCGGCCTGCGCATCCCCTCGTACACCAAGCCCAAGCCGACCAACCCTTGGTCGGAAAGGCCGGACAGCATGTCACCGGCGAGGTGGCTGGTGGCGACCGCCCCGGCAAGCTCGGGTGTGTCGATCAGGAGCGGAGACTGCAGGGCCTCGAACCCGGTGATGCCGGCCGTGTCGAACGCCCGCGGAGGGACGAGCGCCAAGTCGGTCCCACCCGCCCGCACCATGTCGGTAATCCTCCGCTCCGATGCCGTCGTGTAGTCGATGACCTCATAGTCGATCTCGACTCGTACCGAGCCGTCAGTCAGGGCGGCCACCCGGTCGGCGAAGCGCTCGACGTCAGCCGCGTACGGCGCACTGCTGCTCTCCGCCGTCGCCAGGTGTAGCACAGTCGCCGGGCGCGCCGGGCCGGCCTTGGACCCCGGTGACGTGCAGGCGACGAGGGCCCCGACCACGATAGCGGCGCACACAGTGCGAGCCACTCGGCTTCCGCCGGGGGCTCGCACTGTGCTGCGGAGAGTCACCGGATCCTCTCCCAGGGCTCGGACGTGAACGAGAACTCGACGCTCTTCTCCGGTACGTCGACGGCGGTCAGCGTCAGCTCGCCATTGTCACCGACCCGGAACAGGAACCTGTCGACCTCGTTGTCGTACACCGGGAACAGGAACGTGAGGATGTCACCGTCCACCTGGTAGGTGCCGTCCGCTTCATCGGGGCCACCCGGATCCTTGCCGAACTCGCGCTCGCTCGGGTCGAGCCGATAGTGGACTTTCCCGTCCTTCAAGGCGTAGGTCTGTACGCCTGCGTTGTGGAACGCGTTTTCCTCCCCGAGACCGGCGTCGAGAAATCCCTTCTTGGTCAGCGTGAAGCGGTACGTGCCGTTCAGCTTGCTCTCTGCCACTCCCGGTTCGTGTCGGGCAAGCTTCGCGCCCGCGCACGTCGCAGGGGTGTCGACGACGCCGATGCCGCTCTTGAGCTTGCCGATGGAGTCGATGGTGGCAGCGTTCCCGGGCTCCGCGGCGACATCGCGCGCAACCAGGGCAGTGGCTCGGCGTAGCGCGGCCAGCTGGCCGTCGCTGGCTCGCACCAGAGTGCCGCCGTCCGCGCAGAATGCTT
>DATFRX010000409.1:0-4118 GCA_035262905.1 Nocardioidaceae bacterium | reverse complement strand
GAGATCTGGCTGCAGCCGTCCGGCGGGGTCGGCCTCACCGGCGTCCAGCTCAACGCCACGCTGCTTCGCGGCACGCTCGACAAGATCGGCGCCGAGCCGAGCCTGCGGCAGCGCCACGAGTACAAGACGGCGGCCAACACGTTCATGGTCGACCACGTCACCGAGCCACACCGCGAGATGACCCAGCGGCTGGCCGACTCGGTCATGGAGCAGGTCAAGGCGGTCGTGACCGAGCGACGCCGGCTCCCGGGCGACCAAATCGAGGCCGCGATCGCCGCGTCGCCGATGCCGGCTGCCGAGGCGCTCGAACGCCGCCTGGTGGATCGGCTCGGCTACCGCGACGAGGTGTACGCCGACCTCCGCGAGCGACTCGGCGACGACGGCCAGGTCGACCTGCGGTTCGTCCACCGCTACGCGCATCGGCTGGCGACCAAGCCGGCCGAGCAACTCCGACGTCGGCGCTCCCCGGTCGTCGCGGCGATCCCGGTCCGCGGCACCATCCACACCGGACGCAGCCGTCCCGGCGGCCCGGGCGGACCGTCGGCCGGATCCGACACCGTGAC
Organism: Nocardioidaceae bacterium; assembly: GCA_035262905.1. Taxonomy (GTDB): domain Bacteria; phylum Actinomycetota; class Actinomycetes; order Propionibacteriales; family Nocardioidaceae; genus DATFRX01. The sequence continues at coordinate 3,555 of DATFRX010000409.1, read as the reverse complement.
CGCGGCCCTGCGCCACGCCGCCGAGTCAGACCAGGTCAAGGCCGTCGTCCTGGTGGTCAACAGCCCGGGCGGCTCGTACGTCGCCTCCGACGCAATCCGGCACGCCGTGCAGACCGTACGCGAGGCCGGCAAGCCGATCGTCGCGTCGATGGGTGCCGTCGCCGCGTCGGGCGGCTACTTCGTCTCGATGGCAGCCGACCGGATCGTCGCCCTGCCGAGCACGCTGACCGGCTCGATCGGCGTGCTGGCCGGCAAGATCGTCCTGCGCCAGACCTTCGACCGGCTCGGCATCACGATCGAGGCGATCGGATCGGGCCAGCAGGCCACCATGTTCTCGACCACGGTCCCCTTCGACGACGACCAGACCGCCCGGCTGGACGCCTGGCTCGACATGGTCTACGACGACTTCACCCACAAGGCGGCCGACGACCGCGGCCTGCCCTGGGACACCCTCGAGCCGATGGCCCGCGGCCGGGTCTGGACCGGCGCCGACGCCGAGTCCCGCCGGCTGGTCGACGAGCTCGGCGGCCGGCAGCGCGCGATCGAGCTCGCCTGTGAGCTGGCGACCCTGGACCGCGACCGGATCCGGATCCAGGCGGTGCCCCACGTGGCGTTCTTCGACCGGCTGCGGGCGGCCGAGTCGACCGAGTCGCCGTCAGCCGCGGTCACGGCGCCGCTGAGCGCGTCGCTGCCCGACGGTCCGGAGGATCTGCTCCGGATGGCCGGGTCCGCGCTCGGCGTGCCCGAGCCGGGTGGCGTGCTGAGCCTGCCGTGGACGCTCACCTGGGCCTGACCGACCAAGCTCAGGTCGGCCGGTCCCGCTTGGGGAGCTTGGCGACGACCGTGTCGTAGGACGCGTCGACGGCCTCGAGGATCTCCTCGTCGGAGATCGCTCCGTTGCAGTCCAGGGTGTTCCATCCGGAGCGCCCGATATACGGCATGACATGGGCGTCGTCCGGGAACCGGAGCAGCCACTCGTCGGCCTCGTCGCGGTTGCGTCCGCACTTGACCCCGACCGACACCCGGTCGCCGTCGCCCGAGCCCAGAAACGCAAAGATCTTCGGTCCGACCTTGGCGACCTGGTCACCCTCCCAGGGCTCGTCGGTCCAGGCGCCGGGCTTGGCGAGGCAGTGGGCCAGCAGCTCGTCCGGCGTCATGGCGCCTCCCTCAATCCCACGGTCTGGGGCAGTATGCTCCGACCGAGACCGATCCGACCTCTCAGGGGGTGCACGTGGCCGACCCGGTGTTCGTGCACATCGGACCACCGAAGACCGGCACGACCTACCTGCAGAGCGTGCTCTGGAGCAACCGGGCCACGCTCAAGGACCAGGGTCTGCTGGTGCCCGGCCGGAGTCCGGTGAGCCAGTTCCACGCCGCCGTGGACCTGCTGGACCGCGACCCCACTCGAGTCGGCTCCGAACGTACCGCCGGCTCCTGGGAGCTGCTCGTCGACGAGCTCCGCGGCTGGAATGGCCGGGCGGTCGTCTCGCACGAGAACTTCGGTTACGCCGACGACGCGCAGGCCGACCGGGCCAAGCTCAGCCTGGAGGCCAAGGAGATCCACGTCATCTTCACCGCCCGTGAGTTCTCGCGCGTGGTGCCCGCGATGTGGCAGGAGCGGCTCAAGAATCGGTCCGAGGACACCTGGACGAGCTACGTCGAGGCGCTCGGTACCCCCACCGTCAAGGCCGGCCGCGGGTTCTGGCATCAGCAGGGCGGCACCGGCCTGCTCGCCTGGGCGGCCGGGCTCCCGGTCGAGCGGGTGCACATCGTCACCGTGCCGCCGGCCGGCTCCCCCTCGACACTGCTCTGGGAGCGATTCGCGTCGGTGCTCGGCATCGACCCCGCCAGCTGCAACACCGACCTGCCCCGGACGAACGAGTCGCTCGGCGTTGTCGAATCGGCGTTCCTGCGGCAGTTCAACGTGAGCTCGTCAGAGGTCGAGTGGGACGCCTACCGGGCCCATGTCAAACACTTCCTCGCGCCACGGGTGCTGGCCCAGCGGGCCGACGCCGCCCGGATCGAGATCCAGCCGACCGAACTCGTGCCGCTCGCCGAGCATGCGCATCAGCTGGTCGAGATCATCGAGTCCCGCGGCTTCGACGTCGTCGGCGACCTGGCCGACCTGGCACCCACGTCGCCGCTGCGCACCGACGGGACTCCGGTGCGCGAGACCGACGACGTCTCCGACGCCGACCTGCTCGAGGTGGCCTTCGACGCGGTCGCCGGTCTGGTCGCCCACGCGGAGGAGATCCGCCAGGCGCGGCAGGAGCAGGCGGCGACGACCCGCGAGGTTCGGCGCGAGCTACGCGAGACCCGGCGCCGGCTCGACGAGCTCCGCGCCGTCAACCGCCGGCTGCACCTGCGGCTGGACAAGGCGGAGTACGAGCTCGAGCGATCGGCGACCCGGCGGGCGATCTCGCGCTTCCTCCGCAAGCACGCCTGGGCGGCCAAGCTGCGCGACATCGTCCTCCGCCGCAATCGACGGCCGAACGACGGCGAGTCGACCTGATCGCCTAGCGGGCGCCGGCCTCCATCATCTGGCGCAGCTCCTTCTTGAGCTCGGAGATCTCGTCCCGCAGCCGCGCCGCCACCTCGAACTGCAGCTCGGCCGCGGCGGCATGCATCTGCTCGGTGAGCTGCCGGACCAGGTCGGCGAGATCCTGCGACGGCAGTCCGGCCAGGTCGGCCGCATGCTGTCCGGCCTTGGCGTTGGCTTTGCCAAGGTTGGGCACCGGCGCCTTGCCCCGGCTCTGGGCCCGGCCGGACCCGATCAGCGCCTCGGTGTCGGCGTCCTCGCGGGCGAGCATGTCGGTGATGTCGCCGATCCGCTTGCGCAGCGGCTGCGGGTCGACCCCATGATCCCGGTTGTAGGCCTCCTGCTTTGCCCGCCGCCGGTTGGTCTCGTCGATCGCACTCTCCATCGAGGGCGTGACGTCGTCGGCATACATGATCACCTGACCCGACACGTTGCGGGCGGCCCGTCCGATGGTCTGGATCAGCGACGTGCCGGAGCGCAGGAAGCCCTCCTTGTCGGCGTCCAGGATCGCGACCAGGCTCACCTCGGGCAGGTCGAGTCCCTCGCGTAGCAGGTTGATGCCGACGAGGACGTCGTACTCGCCGAGTCGCAGCTCGCGCAGCAACTCGACCCGGCGCAGTGTGTCGACCTCGCTGTGGAGGTAGCGAGTGCGGACGCCGGCCTCGAGCAGATAGTCGGTGAGGTCCTCGGACATCTTCTTGGTCAGCGTGGTGACCAGGACCCGCTCGTTGCGCTCGGTCCGGATCCGGATCTGGTGGATCAGGTCGTCGATCTGCCCCTTGGTCGGCTTGACCACGACCTCGGGGTCGACCAGGCCGGTCGGCCGGATGATCTGCTCCACGACGCCGTCGACCCGGCTCATCTCGTAGGGCCCAGGCGTCGCCGACAGGTAGACGGTCTGGCCGATCCGGTCGGTGAACTCCTCCCACCGCAGCGGCCGGTTGTCCATCGCGCTCGGCAGCCGGAAGCCATGCTCGACCAGGGTCCGCTTGCGGGACATGTCGCCCTCGAACATG
>DATFRX010000408.1:0-3109 GCA_035262905.1 Nocardioidaceae bacterium | reverse complement strand
CCCGGGATCACCGGCGACTTCCGGGCGTCGTCCGGAGGTGGTCGCTCGGACGCCGACTCGACCGGCACCGTCGCCCTGTCCTCCCCCTCGGTCTGCGTCGGCGGCGGTCGTCCGTCCAGCTTCCGATACGTCCACTTGTTGGCCTGCGTCACGGCCCAGACGCCGGCCGCGCCGGCCATCCCACCAGCGCCGATCGCCTTGCGGCCATACTGACTCGCGGTGGCGACCCCTCGACCGCCGGCAGCCGCGATCCGACGGCTCTGGACCCCGACCGTCCGGGCCTGCTGCCAGCGGTTGCTGGATGATCCGAAGGCCGAGCTGATCTTGGTCGGCTTCGAGTTCGGCCGGGCGGCCATCTTCTGCGCCAGGGTGGCGGCCGCGCGTTTGAGCGCCTTGCGCATCCGGAGCCAGACGATCAGGCCGGCGATCAGCAGCAGATCGAGCAGCGCGAAGCGTTTCATCGGTGGCCCGTCCGCGGTGTTGAACACGGCCGTGACGACTTGCAGGTAGGCCATCAGGAACACGACGGAGGCCAGTACGACGATCAGTGCGATGACGACCTCGGAGATCGTCCGGGTCAGCCCGAGTCGCTGTCCGCCGGGGAGGATGCCGGTGATCAGGTTCCACAGCGCCTTGATCGCCAGGAACAGGGTGTAGATCGCCGACGCCCAAACGCCGAGGCACAGGGCCAGCGCCAGGATCACCAGGAAGAGCCCGCCGACACCGAGGGCGAGCGTGTTGATCACCTGGGTGAAGGACGGATTCGCGGCGGCCTCGCCGAGCGCTTCGTCGCAGTTGCCGACGATGGTGCGCTGCTCGGGGACGTCGTTGAAGACGGCGCGGGAGCCGACCTTGTCGCCGGAGATGCCGAACAGCTCGTTGACGTTGGTGCCGGGCGGCAGCTTGATCGGCTTGCCGGTCTCGGTGTTGACCAGCTGGAAGCCGGACTGGCCGTCGACCTTGCTGGGCTTCCACTCCGCATGGGACATCTGCAGACCCGCGTCGTAGGCCGCCTCGCACTTGGTGCCGTCGATGACGGCGTTGTAGTTGACCAGCTGATGCGGTGCCCGGATGAAGATGTCGGCCAGCTGCTCGGAGAGATTCTCGCGAATGGCGTCCGGGTTGTTGGTCGGCTGCCGCCCGGGCTCGGCCGACAGCGAGCTGCCGACCTCCAGACCGAGGTCGCGGGCCTGGATCAGCCACGAGTCGCCGCCGGTGACGTAGTCGATCGGTGATGCCAGTACGCCGACGGCGAGCGCGGCGACGGTCGCGGCGGCGAAGAACTCGTACAGCCCGGTGGCGAACCGGCCGGCCATCATCAGTACGGCTGCGACCGCGGCTGCCAGGGTCAGCAGGACCGGCAGGGCGCCGAACCGGTTGATCACGTCGGCGAGTGAGTTCGACACCGACTCGGCCGGCCCCTCGAACGGCTCCAGCCAGCCGAACGACAGGGTGAAGTCGATCAGCCACATCGCCGACCCGACCAGCCAGGTGTAGATGTGCCACCCGATGTCGGCGAAGACCGACCAGATCAGCTTCAGCGGGTTCGTGATGCCGCCGTGGTCCAGCGACAGGTCGTAGTCCCAGATCGAGATGCCGCGCGAGTCGTGCAGGTTCATCCACGACAGCGCCGCCGCCGGGCGGGAGACGTCGGAGTCGGCCACCGCCCGCGAGGCGGACAGCACGAGCAGCATCGGCGTGAGTACGAGCAGCGCCCAGATCCGCCGGGCCAGCCGCCGCCACGCAGACCGTCGGCCACCTCGGGCGGCCTTGGCGCGAGACGGGCGTCGGCTCATGGGGCGGCCCCGACCGCGACGGTTTCGGCGAGGGTGCCGCCGGGACGCTCGGGCGTGGTGTTGGCCGCCTCGGCACGGTGCGCGAGGGCATGCGGCAGCACGCGGATGAATCCGGTCCGGCCGTGCACGTCACGCATCAGCGCCTCGCCGCGCCGGTGCTCGGGCACGATCAGCGTGCTGCGGTCCGGCGGCGACGTCTGGTGCTGGATCAGCTCCAGCAGGTCGTCGTCGGTCGGGTCCAGGTCGAGTCGGGCCAGGCCTCGAGCCGCCATCGTGCGGTCCTGGTGGCGCATCAGGATCCGGGTCGGGATCAGGCCCCACAGGGTCGCCGACCCGAAGTCCTCCTCGGCGTCGTGCGACGCGACTCCCAGTGCGCAGCCGTGCTTGCGGTCGTCGCGGAGGAACAGCTTGGCCTCGTGCTCGGCCTCCGGCGACGCGGTCAGGAAGTGCGCCTCGTCGACCAGGAACAGCGCCGGCTCAGTCGGATCCGCGAAGCAGACCTGCCGGGCCATCGCCGCGATCAGGGCGTACATCGCCCGGCCGAACTTGGCCTCGATCCGCAGTCCACGGAACAGGTGCTCGTGATTGAGCTGGTCGCGGGTCGGCAACTCGAGGTCGTGGGTCCGGATCACCAGCGCCCGCCAGGCCTCGGGCAACGAGGGCAGGTCGGGGTCGAAGATCACCCGGCCCAGGTCCTTGTTGGCGTAGGTACGCATCCGGCGGGCGAGCTGCTTGGCCAGCTGCCGGTCGTCGAGGTCGACGAACGACTCCGCGCGCGTGAGGTGAGTCAGCAGGTCGCCGCAGGAGCCGATCCGATGGGTCGTGAGGTACTCCGGATGCAGGATCTCGCCGAGCAGCGTCCCGGCGTCGTCGTCGGCGGCGACGCCTAGCAGGGTGATGAAGAACGAGTGCGCGACGCGCGACCCGATGTCCGGACCGAAGAACCGCAGCGGGCACAGACTGTACGCCGGGTCGGTGCAGTCGGCGACGACCGACGAGGTGATGGACGTCGCCCACCGCGCCCACTCGCCGGCGGGCGTGCGATCGGGCGTGATGACCCGACCTCCCTGGTCGATCACACCGGCGGCGATCTTCTTCATCGCGTACGACTTGCCGCCGCCCTTCTCGCCGATCAGCGCGAACGATCCGGACTGTCCGCGCGACGACGCGCCGGCGACGTCGAGATGCACGACGCCGGGGACGCCGGTCGTCAGGTTGATCGCGAATGCCAGTCCGCGGGTGTCCCCGAGGTCGGCGCCGATGAACGGCACGGCCGCCGACCAGGTCGACGACGTCGACGGATGGGCGAAGTC
>DATFRX010000407.1:0-5730 GCA_035262905.1 Nocardioidaceae bacterium | reverse complement strand
TCTTCGGCCCCGGCGGATACTGCCGCCGCTTGTACTCCGCGCGGTCGACCATCCCGATCACCCGCTCGACCAGCTCCGGATCGAAGCCGTGCGCGACCAGCTCGGCCGAGCCGTGATCCTGTTCGACGTAGTCATCGAGTACGTCGTCGAGCAGGTCATACGGCGGGAGTGAGTCGGTGTCGACCTGTCCTGGCGCCAGCTCCGCCGACGGCGGCTTCGCGATCGCGTGCTCCGGGATCGGCGGCGGCTCGCCACGGCGCTTCGCCTCGGCGTTGCGCCACTTGGCGAGCTCCCACACCATCGTCTTCGGCACGTCCTTGATCGGGGCGAAGCCGCCGACCGAGTCGCCGTAGATCGTCGTGTACCCGGTGGCGAGCTCCGATTTGTTGCCGCAGGCCAGGACGAGATGACCGTGCTGGTTGGACAGCGCCATCCAGATCACCGCGCGGATCCGAGCCTGCAGGTTCTCCGCCGCTAGTCCGTCGACGTCGACCAGGTCGTTGAAGGCGTCGACCAGGGTGGCGATCGGCACCGTCTGCAGGGTGAGCCCGGTCCGGCGAGCCAGCTCGGCCGCATCGTCCTTCGAGTGCTGTGTCGAGTACACCGACGGATTCGAGACGCCGTAGACATTCTCCGCGCCGATCGAGTCGCAGGCGATGGCGCCGGTGAGGGTCGAGTCGATGCCGCCGGAGAGGCCGAGCAGCACCGAGCGGAAGCCGTTCTTGCGAACGTAGTCGCGCAGCCCGACCGTGATCGCCCCGTAGACCTCGGCGAGATCGTCCAGCCGTTCCGTCACGGTGGTGGGGCGGGCCTCGTACGTCGGCACCGGATCCGTCGTGAGCACCGTGCGGCGTACTCGCAGGCCGCCGAACCGGGTGTCCTCGCCGGGCATCGCCGCCGTCGCGGCCGGCAGGTCGAGGTCGACGACCAGCAGCTCCGGGTCGAACTGCGCCGCCCGCGCGACCAGCTCGCCGCCGGCGTTGACGACCAGTGAATCGCCGTCGAAGACCAGCTCGTCCTGGCCGCCGACGAGGTTGACGTACGCGAGCGCAGTGCCGGCCTCTCTGGCCCGTCGCGCGCAGAGCTCGAGGCGTACGTCGTCTTTCGCCCGCTCGTACGGCGAGCCGTTCGGCACGACGAGCAGTCCGGCCTGGGCCGCCTTCGCCGCTGCGGTCGGGCCGTCGCGCCAGAGGTCCTCGCAGATCGCGATCGCGACGTCGACGCCGTGCACCCGGACGATGTTGATCGTGTCGCCGGGGACGAAGTTGCGGATCTCGTCGCCGACGCCGTAGTTCCAGAGGTGGACCTTGGCCTGGCGCGTCACGATCCGGCCGCGATGCATGACGGCGATGGCGTTCTGCGGTGCATTCTTCGGGATCCCGAATCCGGTCGGGATGCCGGGTGCCTGGTCGAGGAAGCCGACCATGGCGACCAGCTCGCCGAGGCCCTCGGACTCGAGTCGGGTGGCGAGCGTGTCGGCGGCGGCTCGCGAGGCGGCGATGATCGACGTCCGGAAGGCCAGGTCCTCGATCGGGTAGCCGGTCAGCATCATCTCGGGGAACACGACCAGCTGCGCCCCCTGCGCGGCCGCCTCGTGGCACTGGGCGACGACCAGGTCGGCGTTGCCGTCGAAGTCGCCGACGCAGGGGTTGACCTGGGCCAACGCGATGCGGAGCTGGGGCACATCACGAGCCTATCCCCACGACGATCCGTCACTCGGACAGCGACGATCCGCCACCCAGACATGCGCGACCACTGTCGCAGTGGCGGATCGTCGCTGTCCGAGTGACGGATCGTCGAATGGTTAATCCGCGTGTAACACGGGGGCTGCGAGACTGGGGCCGTGGGCAAGCAGGAGGATTTCGTCTTGCGGGCGCTCGAGGAGCGCGACGTGCGTTTCGTACGCCTGTGGTTCACCGATGTGCTCGGCTTTCTCAAGTCGGTCGCGGTGGCGCCGGCCGAGCTCGAGGCGGCGTTCGACGAGGGCATCGGGTTCGACGGCTCGGCGATCGAGGGCTTCGCCCGGGTCTACGAGGCCGACATGCTGGCCCGACCTGATCCGTCGACGTTCCAGATCCTGCCGTGGCGGGGCGAGGTCCCGGCGACGGCCCGGATGTTCTGCGACATCCTGATGCCCGACGGCACGGCGTCGTACGCCGACCCGCGCAACGTCCTCAAGCGCACGCTCGCCAAGGCGGCCGACCTCGGGTTCACGTTCTACACGCATCCCGAGATCGAGTTCTTCCTCTTCAAGGACAGCCACGTGCCCGGGACTGCGCCGGAGCCCTACGACCTCAGTGGCTACTTCGACCACACTGCGCACGGCGGCCAGGACTTCCGGCGCGAGGTCATCACGATGCTCGAAGCGATGGGCATCTCGGTCGAGTTCAGCCACCACGAGGGGGCGCCGGGGCAGCAGGAGATCGACCTGCGTTATGCCGACGCACTGTCGACGGCGGACAACATCATGACGTTCCGGGTGGTCGTACGCGAGGTCGCGCTGAGCGAGGGCATCCATGCGTCGTTCATGCCGAAGCCGTTCGCGGACCATCCGGGCTCGGGGATGCACACCCACATGTCGCTGTTCGAGGGCGACCGCAACGCGTTCTTCGAGGCCGGCGCGGAGTATCAGCTGTCGCGGCTCGGGCGGTCGTTCATCGCCGGACTGCTCGAGCACGCCGCCGAGATCACCGCCGTCACGAACCAGTGGGTCAACTCCTACAAGCGGCTCGTGGGCGGGGGAGAGGCACCGGCCCACATCTGCTGGGGACACAACAACCGCTCCGCCCTCGTCCGGGTGCCGATGTACAAGCCGCACAAGGGCCCGTCGACCCGGGTCGAGCTGCGCTCCATCGACTCGGCGTGCAACCCGTATCTGGCCTACTCGCTGATGCTCGCGGCCGGCCTGCGCGGCGTCGAGAAGGGCTACGAGCTGCCGCGCGAGGCCGAGGACGACGTCTGGGCGTTGACCGAGACCGAGCGTCGCGCGATGGGCATCTCCCCGCTGCCACGCAACCTCGACGAGGCGATCGGCCTGATGGAGGACAGCGAGTTCGTCGCGGAGACTCTCGGCGAGCACGTCTTCGACTTCTTCCTGCGCAACAAGCGTCAGGAGTGGGCGGGCTATCGCCGGCAGGTCACGCAGTACGAGCTCGACAGCCTGCTGCCGGTCATGTGACCGGCCGGACCCGGCTCACCAGCGCTCGACGAGGTGCTCCCGGCCCGGCGGCGGCTCGTAGAAGTCCGGCCAGTAGTCGGTGACCTTGGCGATCAGACCGTCGTCGTCGAGGTCGAACCAGATGCAGGCGTCCTGGTGCTCGTCGCCGATGCGGGAGTCGATCCAGGCCGCCGCGTGACGTCCGTCGGCGACGATTCGGCGGATCTCGAGGTGCCAGTCGCCGGGGTACTCCTGGTTGAACTGCAGGTAGGGCTGCTTGCCCCGGACCTGCTCTCGGGTCTGCGGCATCTGGTAGACCACGTCCTCGGCCAGCAGCGCGCTGAATCCGTCCCAATCGCGCGCCTCGGCTCGCTCGACATAGGCCCGCACGGCCGCCCGCGTTGTCGAGGTCTCGTCCATGTCGCGAACGTAGCCCGGCGGGCCGACAGTGCGTACGGTCGTGCTCAGCCGTCGTCGTCGGCGAGCAGGCGGTACAGCGCTCGCCGGGTCTCCTCGAGCAGCTCGGCAGCCCGCTCCCGCTGCTCCTCGGTGCCGGCGGTGGCCACCTGCATCGCGGCGGCGCCGACCTGCATGACCAGCCCCGCGAAGTCGCCGCGCAGCTGCCACTGGGCGTCGTCGTCGGCCTGCCACAGGGTGGAGAACTCCGCCGCCCGCTCGGCCACCTCGGCGCGACCATCATCGGTGATGTCGAAGACCCGACGGCCGCCGGTCTGCTCGGCATGCACCAGGCCCTCGTCCTCCAGCTGGGACAATGTCGGATAGACCGATCCTGGGCTGACCCGCCAGCTGCCGCCACTGCGGTCGGCGATCTCGCGGATCAACTGGTAGCCGTGCATCGGCTCGGTCGCGAGGATCCCGAGGATGGCCAGGCGCACGTCACCCCGGCCGCGCCGCGGTGTGCCCGGACCGCCGAACGGTACGAAGTCCCGAAGCCACGGCGGCAGCCCATGCGGACCCCAGCCGCGATGGCCACCGAAGCCACCCCAGCCGCGCCCGAAGTCGCCGGGACCGTGTCCGCGTCCGCCGTGGCCGTGGCCGGCGCCGGCCGCCATGCCGAGGAAGGGTGGCAGTCGCCAGTTGCCGTGTGTCGTCATGATCGCCTCCGTACGATGTGTCTCCGATAGCTCGACGATATATCGCTAACTCACGGCGGACAAGGAATGGACCGGTAGCGTTCCCACCATGGGCGACCGATCGACACGGGTGAGCTCGCCGCAGGCCCGGCTGGCCCGGCTGGGATTCCGGCAGGCCGAGGCGTCGTGGGCGCATCTCCAGGGCCTCGCCGGTGACGAGCTGCCGGACGTCGTGATCGAGGCGTTCGCCGCCGCACCGGATCCCGATCTGGCCGTCGCGTCACTGGCCGGGATCGCCGAGGCGAGCCCGAAGGCCGATCTGACGACCGCGCTCGCGAACGACGAAGGGCTCCGGGACCGGCTGGCCGCCGTGCTGGGAAGTAGCGAGGGACTCGGCGAGTTCCTGGCCCGGCACCCCGATGCGCTGGACGACCTGGCCGACCCTGCGCTGGCCGGTGCCGCGGAGTCGGCCGACCAGGCGCGGCTCGGCCTCCTCGCCGCGGTCGAGGCCGAGCCCGACGACGACCGGCCGACCGCTGGACTCGCGCCGACCGCGGCCGCCGACGCGCTACGGGTTGACTACTACCGGCGCCTGATCCGGCTGGCAGCGCAGGATCTGTCGCAGCGCTGGTCGGTCGACCAGTCCGGCGCCGCCCTCGCCGATCTCGCGACCGGGACGCTCGAGGCCGGTCTGGCGGTCGCCCGCCGGGCCGTCGGTGCGCCGGCCGAAACCTGCCGCTTGGCAGTCATCGCGCTCGGCAAGACGGGCGGCCGCGAGCTCAACTACGTCAGCGACGTCGACGTCGTCTTCGTCTACGAGCCGGTCGAGGGGGCCGCCGACGACGTGGCGCTGCGTGGCGCGAGCCAGCTCGCCTCGCACCTGATGCGGATCTGCTCGGCCCACACCGGCGAGGGCACGATCTGGCAGGTCGACGCCGGACTGCGGCCGGAGGGACGGTCCGGTCCACTCGTACGCACGCTGGCCAGCCATCTCGCGTACTACGAGAAATGGGCCAAGACCTGGGAGTTCCAGGCACTCCTCAAGGCGCGACCGGTCGCGGGCGATCGGGAGCTCGGCCGGGCCTATGCCGAGGCGATCGATCCGATGGTCTGGGAGGCGGTCGAGCGTGACGGCTTCGTCCGGGACGTGCAGGCGATGCGCCGCCGGGTCGTCGACCACATCCCGGCCGACGAGGTCGATCGCCAGCTCAAGCTCGGACCCGGCGGCCTGCGCGATGTGGAGTTCGCCGTCCAGCTGCTGCAGCTCGTGCACGGCCGGGCCGACCCGACGCTGCGCAGCCCGACCACCCTGGTGGGGTTGGAGGCGTTGACCGATGGTGGCTATGTCGGACGCGACGACGGAGCCGCGCTCGCCGAGGCGTACCGATTCCTGCGTGCCCTCGAGCACCGGATCCAGCTCTATCGGCTGCGCCGGACCCACACGGTGCCGACCGGCGATGACGACCTGCGGCGGCTGGG
>DATFRX010000406.1:0-15134 GCA_035262905.1 Nocardioidaceae bacterium | reverse complement strand
AGATTGGCTTCAGGTTGAAGCGAGTAGCCTTCGCGTGTGGCCTCCGAGAGCACAACCACCGACGACGGCGCCGTCCGGCGTCGGGTCGTCATCGCCGAGGACGAGGCGCTGATCCGACTCGACCTGGCCGAGATGCTCGCGGAGGAGGGGTACGAGGTCGTCGGCCAGGCGGGTGACGGCGAAGCAGCCGTCAGTCTGGTCGAGGAGCTGCGTCCTGATCTTGCGGTGTTCGACGTCAAGATGCCGAAGCTCGACGGCATCTCCGCCGCCGAGCGGGTCGCGGGCAAGCGCATTGCGCCGGTGGTGATCCTGACCGCGTTTAGTCAACGTGAGTTGGTAGAAAGGGCTCGTGACGCCGGCGCGATGGCGTACCTGGTCAAGCCGTTCAACAAGTCGGACCTGGTGCCGGCCATCGAGATCGCGCTGAGCCGATTCGCCGAGCTGGCACAACTCGAGTCCGAGGTCGACGATCTCACCGATCGACTCGAGACCCGCAAGGTAGTGGATCGCGCCAAAGGCATTCTGCAGGACAAGTTGGGACTATCCGAACCGGAGGCTTTTCGCTGGCTGCAAAAGACGGCGATGGACCTTCGCCTGTCGATGCGGGTGGTCGCCGAAGGCGTGATTACGCATGGCCCGGACATGTGTTCGCGCGACTGACATGAGTGCCTGACAACAAGGCGACAACAAGACTGGTCACAACTTCACAACTTCGCGGGGGTGTCGTTCTCTGACGCCTATGTACGCGCTAGTTTCACATGGTCCAGACAGAGTCCGGGCACATATGCGCGTTGCTCGGAGTACACATACGGAGGGTCTATGACTCGCCTTCATTCCGCCTGGCGTTTGGCCGCCGCCGGGGCAGCAGCAACGCTGGTTCTGGCCTCGTGTGGCGGCGACGACAGCAGCAGCAGCTCCTCGAGCAGCAACGAGAGTCCGTCCGAGAGCGGAAGCACCGCTCCCCAGGGTGACGGCACGCTCGTGGTCGGTCAGCTGCTTCCGTCGACGGGTGACCTCGCCTTCCTCGGCCCGCCCGAGTTCGCGGGTGTCGACCTGGCGGTCCAGGAAATCAACCAGGCCGGCGGCGTGCTCGGCAATCCGGTCCAGACCCGAAAGGCGGACTCCGGCGACGGAACGCCGCTGGTCGCACCGGGCTCGACGGACAAGCTGCTGAACCAGGGCTCGGACGTCATCGTGGGCGCCGCGTCCTCGAGCGTTTCGCTCAGCGTCATCGACAAGATCGTCGGCGCCGGCGTCGTGCAGTTCTCGCCGGCGAACACGTCGACCGAGTTCGACACTTACGACGACAAGGGCCTCTACTTCCGCACCGCGCCTTCGGACGTGCTGCAGGGAGCCGTGATGGGCAACCTGGTCGTGCAGGACGGCGCGCAGAACATCGCGATCATGGCGCGGCAGGACTCCTACGGTGAGGCCCTGGCCAACCAGGTCGCGAAGACGATCGAGCAGCAGGGCGCGAAGGTTGCGACCAAGACGCTCTACAACGCCGACGCCACCCAGTTCACCGCTGAGGTCAACGAGGTCAAGGCGAGCAACCCGGACGCGATCGTGCTGATCGCCTTCAACGAGACGACGAAGATCATTCCGCGGCTGATCGCCGCCGGTGTCGGCCCGCAGGACGTCCCCACGTACTTCGTGGACGGCAACTGCGCGGACTACTCGGCGGACTTCGACCCGGGCACGCTCACCGACGTGAAGTGCACCTTCCCGGGCGCCGAGCTGACGAACGACTTCAAGAACCGTCTGCTCGGAGTCAACCCGGACCTCAAGGACTTCACCTACGGTCCTGAGTCCTACGACGCCACCATCCTGTCGGCGCTGGCTGCGACCGCCGCCAACTCCGACAACGGTGAGGCCATCGGTTCACAGCTGATCAACGTGTCGCGTGACGGCACCAAGTGCACCGAGTACGCCCAGTGTGTTCAGTTGCTGCAGGACGGCGAGGACATCGACTACGACGGTGTCTCCGGTCCGATCGACCTGAACGACACCGGCAGCCCGTCGGTGGCGACGATCGGCATCTTCCAGTACGCCAACGACAACACCTACTCCAACATCGACTACGTGCCTGGCCAGGTCTGAGCCTCCGCACGTAGCCCGAGCGCCGAGGGCCCCGGACCGAGAGGTCCGGGGCCCTCGCATGTCAGCGGCGTGCTGGCGTACGGGCGCGCGAGTACGAGACGTGTACGAAGCGGGGGAGCGGGTGCGGCTCAGGCCTTGGCGAGGGTGCCGAGGTAGAGCTCGATGACCTTGGGGTCCTTGATGAGCTGCTCGCCGGTGGCGGTGTAGGCGTTGGTGCCCTGGTCGAGGACGTAGCCCCGATCGCAGATCTGCAGACACCGTCGGGCGTTCTGCTCGACCATGACGACCGAGACGCCGGTGGAGTTGATCCGCTTGGTCTGGACGAACACCTCGTCCTGCAGCGCGGGGGACAGGCCCGCCGAGGGCTCGTCGAGCAGCAGCACGGACGGCTCCATCATCAAGGCACGGCCCATCGCGACCATCTGGCGCTCGCCGCCGGACAGTGAGCCGGCCCGCTGGTTGCGTCGCTCGGCCAACGTCGGGAAGAGCTCGGCGACCTTGTCGAAGGAGCTCCGGAACGACTTGGGGCGCTGGAACACGCCCATCTCGAGGTTCTCGGAGATGGTCAGCGACGGGAAGATGTTGTTGGTCTGTGGGACGTAGCCGATGCCGCTGGCCACCAGGCGGTCCGCCCGCCAGTTCGTGACGTCGCGGCCCTCCAGCCGTACGTTGCCCTCGTTGACCTTCACCAGGCCGAACATCGCCTTGAGCAGCGTGGACTTGCCAGCGCCGTTGGGACCGATCACGCCGACCAGCTCGCCTTGCTGGCAGTAGAGGTCGGCGCCGTTCAGGATGTTGATGCCGGGCAGATAGCCGGCGATCAGACCGTCGGCCACGAGCACGGCGTCGTCCGGCGCCGGCACTCTCGATCCGGACCGGTTGCTGCGCGACTCGGAGGCGGTGACGTCAGGCACGTCGGTGGTCATGGCGTGTCCTCTTGCCCTGTTGTGAGCTCGTCCTGTGCTGCGGCCAGGATCTGCTCTTCGTCCTCGATCGTCAGCTCGGCGTCGTGGTGAGCGCCGAGGTAGGCGTTGATCACCCGCTGGTCGCCCATGACCGAGTGCGGCGGTCCCTCGGCGATGATCCGGCCCTGGGCCATGACGATGACCCAGTCCGAGATGTCGCGGACCATGTCCATGTCGTGCTCGACGAAGAGCACCGTCATCCCGTCGCTGCGCAGGGACTTCACGTGACCCAGGAGCGACTGCTTGAGCGCCGGGTTGACGCCCGCCATCGGCTCGTCGAGCATGACGAGCTCGGGCTTGGCCATCAGCGCCCGGGCCATCTCGAGCAGCTTGCGCTGTCCGCCGGACAGTGAGCCGGCGAAGTCGTCGTGCTTGGCCGCCAGCTGGAACCGCTCGAGCAGGGAGAGCGCCTGGTCGGTGATCGACGCCTCCTGGTCCCGCCACAGGAACCGGAACATCGATCCCCACAGCCGCTCGCCGCGCTGGTCGGTGGCGCCGAGGCGCATGTTCTCCAGGACGGTGAGGCGGGCCAGCGCCTTGGTCAGCTGGAACGTCCGGACCATGCCGAGCCGAGCGACCCGGTAGGCCGGCTGGCCCGAGATGTCGGCACCGTTGAAGGTCCAGGCGCCCTGATCGGGACGGTCGAAGCCGGTAAGCAGGTTGAAGAAGGTCGTCTTGCCGGCGCCGTTCGGGCCGATGAGGGCGGTGATGAGGCCGCGCTGAATCTCGACGTGGTCGACCTCGACCGCCTTGAGGCCGCCGAAAGTCCGGCTCACGTTGTCGGCGGTCAGGATCGGATCGGGCTTCGCCGAGCCCGGCTCCGCGGCGACATCGGCGAGCTCGGCAGGCCCGGCGGTCGTCGCGCCGGTCGGTGCCGGATTGTCAGCGGGCATCGATCGCCAACTCCCTTCGATCACCGAATATGCCTTGCGGCCGGTAGATCATCAATAACATCAGGACCAGCCCGAGGATGATCAGCCGCATCAGGCTCGCCTGGTTGGCGTCCATGATGGCGTTGGGGATGAGGTTGTCGGCGGTCGCCTTGTCGAAGAACAGGTCGAGTCCGCTGATGAAGAACCAGAAGACGATGGCGCCGGCCACCGGCCCGAAGACCCGGGCAGCGCCGCCGAGCAGCAGGATCGTCCACGCGAAGAATGTCGTGTCAGTGGCAAAATCGGACGGCGACGGGTTGTGGGCGAGGGCGGTCATGAAACCGGCCAGACCACCGAAGAGACCGCCGATGGTCAGTGACTGCATCTTGTACGCGTAGACGTTCTTGCCGAGGCTGCGCACGGCGTCCTCGTCCTCGCGGATGCTCTTGACCACGCGTCCCCACGGGCTGCGCATGAGCAGGTAGACGATCATGCAGCTGATCGCGATCAGGATCCACCCGACGGTCATGACGAAGAAGTCGTAGGCGCTCCAGTGGATGCTGAGGCCGCCGAGGTCGAATCCGACCGTGCCGCTGTACGGGTTGAGGTTCTCGAAGGTCTGCTGGAACCCGAACAGGCCGTCCTGGCCGTTGAAGTACTCGACCAGGCTGACCGATCCGAGGATCTGCCGGATGGCCTCGGCTGCGGCGATGGTCACGATCGCGAGATAGTCCGCCCGCAATCGCAGGGTCGGCAGACCCAGGATGACCGCGAGAACGATGACGCCGCCGAAGCCGACCAGGATGCCGAGCCAGAAGCTCTGGTCCCAGGTGGCGACCACGGAGCCGAGGGCGTAGGCCGCCACCATCATGAAGGCGGCCTGGCCGAAGTTGAGCAGTCCGGTGTAGCCGAAGTGGACGTTGAGCCCGATCGCCGCGAGGCAGTAGAAGACCGCGCTGGGTCCGACCATCTGCTCGAACGACTGGGTGAAGACGTCTAGCCAACTCATCGTTACCTCCTCACCCAATCCGTTCGCTGCGGCCGAGGATGCCTTGCGGTCGTATCAGCAAGACCAGAATCAGCAGCACCAGCGCGCCGGTGTACTTCAGCTCCGCCGGGACGATCAGGGTCGACTCCTCGACGGCGAGGCCGACGATCAGCGAGCCGACCATCACGCCCCAGATGGTGCCGAGTCCGCCGAGGATCACGGCCGCGAAGATCAGCAGCAGGATCTTGAAGCCAACCTGGTAGTCGAAGCTCTGGGTCAGGCCGAAGAGGAACCCGCCGGCGCCCGCGAGCGCCGCGCCAACGATCCACACGATGCTGATGACCTGGTTGACGTTGATGCCGGACGACGCGGCGAGCGCCGGGTTGTCCGAGACGGCGCGGGTGGCCTTGCCCAGCCGGGTACGCGTGACCGCCAGCGACACGCCGACCAGGATGACGATGCAGAGCAGACCGGCGATCAGGTCCTTCGGCGTCAGGTCGATCGGGCCGAGGTGCCACGGCTCGACGGTGGCGTACTGCGTGTAGTTGTGGCTGTCCGCGCCGAACAGGTACTGGTACAGGTTGCGAAGGAACAGCGACAGACCGATGCTCACGATCATCATCGCGATCAGGCCGGTGCCACGTCGTCGCAACGGGCGCCACAGCCCGGCGTCCTGAGCCCAGCCGAAGGCGCCCGACAGGATGACCGCGATGACGCCGGCCAGGATCACCGGGACACCGAGGTTGGAGTCGAAGAAGAAGGCGACGACCGCGCCGAAGGTGACCAGCTCGCCGTGCGCGAAGTTGGTCAGCCCGGTGGTGCCGAACACGAGCGACAGGCCCAGGGAAGCCAGCGCCAGCAGCAATCCGAGCAGGAGACCGCTGACGAGAAGGTCGAGCGCCTGGTCGTACCACGGGTCCTCGGCGAAGATGTCCGGTCCGATGGTGAAGTTGACCGAGATGTCGCTCGCGATCCGGATGTTGACGGTGCGTTCGATGTCGTTGGGGTCGGTGAGGTAGGAGTTCTCCGGAAGCGTCGAGTCGTCGAGCTTCACGACGAAGTCCTGGCCGAGGACGGTGATCGCCTCGCCGAGGGGGATCTTGAAGCGGCCGTCCTTGCCGCTGGTGTCTTCGCCGACCAATTTGCCCTGATCGTCGAAGACGCTGATCTTGACCCCTTCGACCGGCGTCTTCGGCGTCGTGCGGTTGTCGAGCAACTGCCCGACGATGTTGACCTGGTCCTGCTGGACCGGTCCGGTGGCGGCACGTGGGGCGGCTGCGCTCGCGGCCGCCGCGCTGGCCAATGTCGTCACGACGACGGCCGCCAGCAGCCCGATCGTGCGGATGAACTGCTGGCGCACGAACGACTCCCGTCCTCAGGCTGAGCGATGGCTGGTGCCACCGTCTCGAAGGCTGATCTTCGGCGGGAGCATAGCGGCAGTAGGCCCAAAGCGGGACCGCCGCACCAGGGACAACGAAGAATCGCAACGCACTAGTGACCCAGGGAGGTCAGTCGTGACTCAGTGCACCGGCACAGCGGTGCTTTCGAGTTAGCGGCTCGACGAGGCCGAGTTAGTGCGGAACCGCTTGGGTGAACGGCTGGTCAGGAAGCTCGGACCGCCCGTCACGCGCCGACCAGTGGGCCTCGGCGTGACGAGGCGGCCGTCGCCAACCCCGGCCATCGTTACGTACGGCAAGCACGAACCAGGCGACGTAGCCACCGAAGAGCGCCGAGAGCGCTACGACGACTGCAACATCCACAACTCAAATTTACGCTCCGCAGCGAGCGGCCGCCAGTGGTTACGCTGCCGGTTGAATTCACCCCTGACCTGGTCGTTCCAGGCGTACTTACCGAATCTTCGCACCCGCTTTTCACGACCGTCGAGGTTCGGCAGAATCGGTACCGGCTCGGCCCCGGAGGGTCGCTCGGAAGTAGTCTGTCAAGCCGTGGCAGGGGTTCCTCGGTGAATCCTGCCCTGAGACCGCAAAGGAGCGGGCCGTGGCGCGTGCCGTCGTAGGGGTGCGAGTCGCTCGTCCAGCCGATGCCGACGATCTCGTCGACGTCTGGGCTGAGGCCACCGGGCAAGAGGTGGTCGAACCGGAAGCCGACAAAGAGGTCGTCGAGCCGCAGTCGCTGGCCCGGGCCGAGGCGGCTACGGCGATCGCGCGGATCGACGAGGACCCAGACGAGCTGCTGCTGGTGGCCGAGGCCGACAGCCGGGTGATCGGGGCGGTGCACCTGCGCCGGGCGCCGATCTCGCCGATCCAGGTCGCCCAGGCGGTCCACGTCTCCCATCTGCACGTCCGGCCGGGCCATCGTCGCCGGGGCATCGCCTCGGCGCTGCTCACCGCGGCGACCGCCTGGGCCGAGGACACCAAGTCGCCGCACCTGCTCGCGACGACGCCGGCGAGCAGCCGCGACGCGCATCGGTTCCTCGCCCGACTGGGCTTCTGCCAGGTCGCCGTACTGCGCGGCGTCTCGGTCTCGTCGCTGCGCGGACGGCTGTCCGGCGCGGCGGCGCCGTTGGTGACCGGGCCGATCGACGGCCTGCGCAACGGCGGCACCGGCAGGCTGATCGCCGCCCGTCGTCGGCTGCGTCGACGTGGCGCTCCGGAAGCGATGACGCCGTAGCAACGCCTGTCGGGACGGCCGGTTAGAGTCGCTGCGTGGGCGACGCCAAGCGACCTCGACTGCTGTTGATCGACGGCCACTCCGTGGCATACCGGGCATTCTTTGCGCTGCCTGTCGAGAACTTCTCGACCACCACCGGACAGCACACCAACGCGGTCTACGGCTTCACCGCGATGCTGATCAACGTCCTCCGCGACGAGCAGCCGACCCACATCGCGGTCGCGTTCGACATCTCGCGACAGACCTTCCGCACGGTGGAGTACGCCGAGTACAAAGCCAACCGCAGCACGTCGCCGAGTGAGTTCAGCGGCCAGGTGTCACTGGTCAAGGAGATCCTGGGCGCGCTCAAGATCCGTAGCGTCGAGAAGGAGGACTACGAGGCCGACGACGTGATCGCCACGCTGGCCAGCCGGGCCGAGGCTGAAGGCTATGACGTCCTGATCTGCACCGGCGACCGCGACACCTTCCAGCTCGTCACCGACCAGACCACGGTCCTCTACGCCATCCGCGGCGTCTCCGAGCTCAAGCGCATGACGCCCGATGCCGTCGAGGAGAAGTACGGCGTCCGTCCCGAGCGCTATCCCGACCTGGCGGCCCTTGTCGGGGAGACCAGTGACAACCTGCCAGGCGTTCCAGGTGTCGGACCCAAGACGGCGGCCAAGTGGCTCGGCCAGTTCGACGGGCTCGAGGGGCTGGTCGAGCGGGTCGACGAGGTGACCGGCAAGGCCGGCCAGTCGCTGCGCGACCACCTGTCCGACGTGCTGCGCAACCGCCGGATCAATCAGCTGGTCCGCGACCTGGAGCTTCCGGTGGAGCCGCCGGACCTCGAGATGCAGCCGTGGGACCGCGACGAGATCCACCAGGTCTTCGACAGCCTGGAGTTCCGGGTGCTGCGGGATCGGCTGTTCGAGACCTTGGCAGTCGAAGAGCCCCAGGCCGACTCGGTCGTCACGGTCGACGGCGAGCGGCTGGCGCCGGGCGCGTTGCCGGCCTGGCTGGACAAGTACGCTCCGGCCGACCAGCGACTTGGCCTGACCGTCACGGGCACGTGGGGCCGCGGCACCGGCCGGGTCCACGCGCTCGGCATCGCGCATCCCGACGGGCCGGCCGCCTGGGTCGACGCGTCCGTGCTGACGCCGGAGGACGACCAGGCACTGGCGGGCTGGCTCGCCGATCCGGATCGGCCAAAGGTGATGCACGACGCGAAGGGCCCGATGCATGCACTGGCGGCCCACGGCTGGACCCTGCGGGGGCTGGCCTGCGACACGGCGATCGCGGCCTACCTCGCCCGGCCGGACCAGCGGTCCTACGACCTCGCCGACCTGACGCTGCGCTCGCTCCATCGTGAGCTCCGCGAGGACGCCGAGGGCGGTCAGCTGACCCTCGACGTCGACGACGGAGCCGACACCGAGATCGCGATGCTGCGGGCCCGGGCGGCAGTGGATCTCGCCGAGGTGCTCGAGGCCGAGGTCGACAAGCGCGGCGGCACGGCGCTGATGCGCGACGTCGAGCTGCCCCTGGTCGACGTGCTGGCCGACATGGAGCGGATCGGCATCGCCGTCGACGACGAGGTGCTCGAAGTCCTCGAGGACCAGTTCGCCGACCTGGTCCGATCGGCGGCCGAAGAGGCGTACTCCGTCATCGGCAAGCAGATCAACCTGGGCTCGCCGAAGCAGTTGCAGGTCGTGCTGTTCGACGAGCTCGGCATGCCGAAGACCAAGCGGACCAAGACCGGCTACACGACCGACGCCGACTCGTTGCAGAGCCTCTACGCCAAGACCGAGCATCCGTTCCTGCAGCACCTGCTGGCCCACCGCGACGCGAGCAAGCTGCGCTCGACCGTCGAGGGACTGCGCAAGACGATCGCCGACGACGGCCGGATCCACA
This sequence comes from Nocardioidaceae bacterium, assembly GCA_035262905.1. Taxonomy (GTDB): domain Bacteria; phylum Actinomycetota; class Actinomycetes; order Propionibacteriales; family Nocardioidaceae; genus DATFRX01. Next base: position 5,691 of record DATFRX010000406.1, on the reverse strand, counting down.
CCACGTTCATCCAGACGGTCGCGGCGACCGGGCGGCTCGCCTCGACAGATCCCAACCTGCAGAACGTGCCGATCCGCACCGAGTCGGGCCGCCGGATCCGCGGTGCGTTCATCGTGGGCGATGGCTACGAGAGCCTGCTGACCGCCGACTACAGCCAGATCGAGATGCGGATCATGGCGCACCTGTCCGAGGACGCCGACGTCATCGCCGCGTTCGAGTCGGGCATGGACTTCCACACCGTCACGGCGGCCCGGGTCTTCGACGTCGAGCCGGATGCGATCACGCCAGAGATGCGCAGCAAGATCAAGGCGATGAACTACGGCCTGGCCTACGGCTTGTCGGCGTACGGGCTGTCACAGCAGCTCGGCATCGAGACCCGCGAGGCGCAGGGCCTGATGGACGAGTACTTCGAGCGCTTCGGTGGCATCCGCGACTACCTGCATGGCATCGTGGCCGAGGCGCGACGGACGACGTTCACCGAGACGATCATGGGTCGTCGGCGCTACCTGCCGGACCTGACCAGTGACAATCGCCAGCGGCGACAGATGGCCGAGCGGATGGCGCTCAACGCCCCGATCCAGGGGTCGGCCGCCGACATCATCAAGGTCGCCATGCTGCGCGTCCATGCCGCGCTGGCCTCAGCCGGGCTGTCATCGCAGATGCTGCTCCAGGTGCACGACGAGTTGCTGCTCGAGGTGGCGCCAGGGGAGCTGGAGCAGGTCGAGAAGCTGGTGCGGGCCGAGATGGCCGGTGCCGCCGAGCTCACCGTGCCGCTGGACGTGTCGATCGGCATCGGCCGCAGCTGGCACGAGGCGGTTCACTGACGCACTGGCAGCCGGCGCCGGATCGGCACCACGCTGAGCAGCGCCACGCAGCCGGCCGCCACCGTCATCACGACCGGGAGCATCGCGACCGTGTCGACGCTAGTGAGCACGACGACGATCGCCGCCGCAAGGGCAGTCCAGAGCGCGACCGTGATGAGCAGGTCTCGGCGGGCCAGGCTGTCGTAGAGCAGCAACTGCAGCAGCGCGAAGACCGAGCCCTCGAGGGCGAACAGCGGCAGCAGGTCGCGAACGTCGGAGTACTCCGACCCTCCGACGAAGGCCAGCGCCAGGTCTGGGAGCAGCCAGGTGCCGACGATCACCCCGGCGCCCAGCATCGCGATCAGCAGCGCCGCGATCCGGCGGGTACGGGTGTCGCGGGCCTGCGCGAGGTCGGGGAACGCGACGACGGTGACGAACTGCGGCAGGAACAGGCAGGCCTTGGTCACGATCAGGCCGGCGGCGTAGACCCCGCTGTCGTGGGGGCTCAGCACGATGCGGGCGAGCAGGGCGTCGGCGTTGGTCAAGGCGAAGTACGCCAGCAGCGCATGGGTGCCGTGCATCGCCTCGACGAGGACCGCGCGGCTGTCGTACGGCAGCGGCGCCTCCGAGTCGGCCGACGGCGACGGACTCGTACGCAGCAACGGCCAGCCCACGACGACCGGGACGACCGCTCCGACCAGGACCCCGGCCATCACCACCGACGGGACGGCGTCGATCGCCGCCGCGGCGGTGCCGAACACCAGCCGGCCGGCGCCCACGGCGGCGTAGAGCACCGCGAGTCGCCCCCATCGGCGGTTGCCCTGTGCGACGCCGGCCTGAGCGCCGATGATCGTCAGCGGGATCAGGGTGAGGGCCACCAGCACCATCGACGTCGACGAGGTCAGGTCGAGCACGTTCTGGAGCAGCGGCGACAGCGCCAGCGTCACGACCGCGACGCCGCCGGCCGCGATCCAGGTGGCTCGCCGGGCGGCCTCGATCACCGCGGCCCGTTCGCCGGCTGTGTTCCGGGTGGCGATCCGGCGGGCCGTCGTCGCCTGCAGCCCGAGCGCCGCGACGTTGCCGACCAGGATGATGCCCATCATCGCGGTGAGCTCGCCGAAATGGGCCGGCGCGAGCAGGTGGGCGGCGACCAGGGTGAAGCCGTAGGTGGCGACGTTCATGCCGGTGATCGCCACCGCGACCAGACCGGCCCCGGCGAGCCGGGAGCGAAGATCGGAAGGCGGCTGAAGCATGGCGGCTCCGCCTCCTTTCCGCGCTCGGGAGACCATAGTCCGGCCTGAATCGCACCGAAGGAGGCAGGGTACGGGGATGTCGCGACGCGCGCGGGTGGTCGTGGCGCTGTGGCCGTGGCTGCTCAGCGCCGTCATTTGCGCGCCCCTGCTCGCCCCCGGGTACGTCCTGAGCTACGACATGGTCTGGGTGCCCAACCTGACCGCGCAGGCGGATACCTGGGGATGGGGGACCGCCCTGCCCCGCGTGGTGCCGTCCGATCTCCTCGTGGCCGTCTTCGACGAGATCGTCCCCGGGCAAATCCTTCAGAAGCTGGTCCTGGTCGGTGCGCTGGGGTTGGCCGGCGCCGGCGCGGCCCGACTGTGCCGCGATCGTGGCCCGGTGGCGGCGCTCGCGGCCGCGAGTCTCTACGTGTGGAACCCGTTCGTCGCCGAACGGCTGCTGCTCGGCCATTGGCCACTGCTGGTCGGGTACGCCGCGCTGCCTTGGATCCTGGTGGCCGGCCGCCGGCTGCGGGTCGATGAGTGGTCCGCCTGGTCCGCGCTCGCGTTGGGTCTGGCGGTCAGCGCCGTCAGTGCGGTTGGCGGCGTCCTCGGTGTCCTCGTGGCACTGGCGTCGCAGGCCGGTGGCGACGCTGCCTCGCGGCGGCGACGGCTCGGCCTGACCGCGGCTGTCGGCGTGGCGGTCAACGCGCCGTGGTTCGTGGCAGGTCTGGTCTATCCGGGTGGCGCGACCACCGATCCGGCCGCTGTAGAGCGCTTCGGTGCCTCGTCCGAGGGCTGGCTGGGACACGTCGGGGCGGTGCTGAGCCTCGGCGGCATCTGGAACTCCGAGGTGATGCCGGACAGCCGGGACACTCCGATCGCGCTGCTGGGACTGGTCACCGTCGGCGTCGTGGTGGTCGCCGGCTGGCGGCTCTGGCTGGCAGCGGATCGCACCGAGGCGCTGGCCTTCCTCGGCCTCGCCGGACTCGGGGTCGTCGTGGCGCTGGCCGGCTGGGCGGTGCCCGACGCGGTCGGCTGGCTGGTGGCACATGCTCCGGGCCTCGGGCTGATCCGGGACGGCACCAGGTTCCTGCCGCTGCTGGCCCTGCCGGCGGCGATCGCCTTCGGCTGGGCGGCCGGTGCGGCAGCGGACCGGCTCCGGTCGCCACTCACGTCGTTCGCCGCCGTACTCGCCGTGATCTGGCCGCTCGCGCTGCTGCCGGATCTCGCGTGGGGCGGAGCCGGGGACCTCGAGCCGGTCGCCTATCCGGACTCGTGGTACGACACCCGCGACGTGATCAGCGGGCTGAACTACGACGGCGCCCTGCTCGTCCTGCCGTTCACGGCCTATCGGGCGCCGACCTGGAACGATGGCCGGCCGGTGCTCGATCCGGCCGGCCGGTTCTTCGGCGTCAGCACGCTCGTCAACGACGATCTCTTCGTCTCGGGCCAGCTGATCGAAGGGGAGAATCCGCAGGCCGCGTCGGTGCAGACTGCCCTGACGGACTCCGGCGGAGCCGACCTGGCCGGCGAACTCGGCCGCCTGGGCATCGGGGCCGTCGTCGTGTCGATCGACGCGGGACCAGTAGGTGCCGACCTCTCCGGTCTCGACCAGGTCAGCGCGACTGCCGACCTGGACCTCTACACCGTGCCCGGCCCGATCGCCGACCCGCCCCAGCCGTCGACATCCCGAGTCGTCGCGATCGCGCTGGCCTGGATCGTCGCCGGCGCCACGACGGTCGTGGCGATCGGCGACCTGGCTCGGCGCAGATTGCGTCGTGGCACCCGTACCGGCGCGCCGATTCCCTGATAATCTCCGAGTTCGGAGAGGGAGCGCGAATGGGATCGATACTTGCGGGCGCGGTTGCGCTGGTCGTTGGCGGCGGACTCGCCGTCGGCACGATGGTCACCATCGTGGCGACGAATTCGAACAACGACCCGCCCCCGGTCAACACGTCCGTGGTCCAGTACGGCACCGACGGCTAGGGCTAGTCCGGGTCGATCGAGCCGGTACGACCCCGGTCGTAGGCCAGATTGAGCACGCTGAGGAACGATTCCTCGGCGTGTTCCCATGTGTAGCGCAGCGAGCTCTCGTACGCGCCCTTGCCGAGTCGCTCGCGCAGCTCGTGGTCCTCGAGCACCTCGCCCAGCGCCGCGATCAGGTCGGTCTTGGAGTCGACCAGGATGCCTGACCCGTCGTCGGAGATGGACTCCTGGGTGCCGCGGGCGGACCGATAGGCGACCGTCGGAGTGGCGTGCGCACCGGCCTCGCCGACTACCAGGCCCCAGCCCTCCTTAAGGGACGGCAGCGCCTGTACCCAGGCCCTCGCATAGACCCGGTGCTTGTCGGCCTCGTCGACGTGGCCGAGGAAGTCGACCGCGTCGGCGACGCCGCGGCGCACGGCGTACTCGCGCAGGCTGTCACCCCACCAGCCGGCGCCGGCGATCTGGCAGCGCAGGTCGGGGAATCGGACGCGCAGCTCCGCGACGGCGTCGATCGCGTGCTCGATCTGCTTGTGCGGGACCAGGCGGCCGACGACGCAGATCGTCGGGGTCGGTGATCGTTCGCCGGTCAGGTCGGGCGACGGTTCGGTGCCGTTGTGGACGACGGCGATCCGGCCGGGACCGACGCCGAGTCCACCGAGCTCGTCACGGGTCGCGGCCGAGACCGTGACGTACTGCGACCGGCCGTACAGCCGTGGGGCCAACCGGGACTCGATCCACCAGCCGATCCGCCCGATCAGACCGGGAAAGACGACCGGCCACTGCTCGCGGTGGACGTGGTGGACGAGCACGACCACCGGCCGCCGGGTCGCGAGCCGGGTGAAGAACGGCAGACCGTTCTGCACGTCGACGACCAGGTCGACCGGGCCCAGCCGACGCAGCGCCAGTCCGGCCAGCGCCCGCGGGTAGACGCCGAGCTTGCCGCCCCGTCGTACGAACCGAATGCCGTCTCGGATCTCGTCTGCCGGTGCGTTGTCGTGTCGTGCACAGCAGATGGTGACGCGGCAGCCCCGGCGGACCAGTCCACGCGCTATGTGCTCCACATAGCGCTCGGACCCGCCGCCCTCAGGGTTGGTGGTGTCCCGCCAGTTGCAGAAGACCACATGCCGAAATTGCGGACGCTCAAGCACGCGCTGCTCCCTTTCCCGCGGGGGACGCTATCACCCGAGATAAGGTCGGCCGCATGTCTGAGGGCTATCTGCGGTTTCCCCATGTCCACGGCGATCTCGTCACCTTCGTCGCCGAGGACGACGTGTGGCTGGCGCCGGTGACCGGCGGCCGGGCGTGGCGGCTCACGGCGGACCGTACGCCGGTGACCTATCCCGCGATCTCACCCGACGGCGAGACAGTGGCGTGGACGAGCGCGCGGGACGGTGCGCCGGAGGTGCACGTCGCGCCGGTCTCCGGCGGTGACAGCCGGCGGCTGACCTTCTGGGGATCCGAGCGGACCCTGGCCCGGGGCTGGACGCCGTCCGGCGAGGTCGTCGCGGTCACGACGGCCGGCGAGGGCGGCCGGGCCCGCACCTGGGCGCATGCGCTCCCGCTCGACGGCGGACAGTCGCGCCGCCTGCCGTACGGCATCGTCAACGACGTCGCCTACGGCCCGAACGGCGAGGTGGCGGTTGCGACACCGTCCGGCTACGGACGCG